>CAZKSK010000371.1:0-2568 GCA_964555225.1 uncultured Bacteroides sp. | reverse complement strand
TAAGCGACAAAATAAATCGGTATTTTTGTCGTGTTTTGATCGGCATAATTGCGAAACGAGCAACATAAAGTCAGAACTAATAGTATTTTTATGAAAACTTTGAATAAGTCAAGGCGGGAACACATCAAATGATGTACCCCGCCTTGACATATAAATTGTTATTTGCAAAACATTTATTTCACTTCTTCAAAATTAATCAATACTGAATATCAATCAGTTATAATTATATGGTACAAATATGGACTGTAATTTTTCATCTCAAAACCATCTTTGATGTTATCGCTTTACTTTTGTTACTTCACTAATATCGAAATCAAATTCTTGTAATTTTAAGGCACTATCTATTACAAAATCTATGCAAAACTTACAATCAACCCCTCTTAATATTTTCCTTTCCTCATAGTATTCTTGTGGTAAATATTCATAGATTCTTTCCCCATTTTTCCATGAATATGTTACCTCTGGAGCTACATAGTTGAAAAAATTATACTTCTTATAATCAATTCCAAGAGCTGTAATCTTTAAAATATCCCTTAGTTTATTGGTAGTATCAGTAACCTCTTCAAACCACTTCTTGCCATCTCTATCATTATCTAACAATTTTCGATAATCAGTTCCAATCTGCTTTCCAATGTTCAATATCCCATTGTTCAAATATCCCATACTTTTTGTTGATTCATAAGCAAATAGCAATTCCATAAATGCTATTTTGCTATTTTTTAGACTTTCATACAAATCCCCCTTGTTATATAGTGTTTCAGCTTGTTTTATATAATCTCTTACATTTGCATAAGAGATTAATAAACTCGTTGATATTTCATTGAAATTAAGTTGAAATTGTATTTTTGTATTTTGCTCTAAAAAGTCCAGCATAGCAATTCTGCTAATTTCAATATCAGATTTTGATGGGAATTGACCTTTATGTTTTAGGCTGACTCTTCTGTCTTTTAAAGCCCTAATTGATTCTTTTTGTGTAAGTTCTGGATATGCGTCCCAATAGTTCATAAAATTACTTTCAGCTTTTTTATTACTATTTTCAGCTACTAGAAGTAAAAACATCTCTGCACAATCGTGAAATGTTAAGATTGAAAATCCAGCTACAGTTTCTACTTGCATGGATTGTTGTACACCAATATTATAAAGGTATTTTATAATAGCCAGCCTACGTATGATTATTTCTTTATCTAACATTATGTATATTTTAATTTAATGAAGTTTTCTCATATATTTAAAGTTTTATTATCCATCGACCATTCTTACGTCCACCTTCGCGAAAGAGAATTCCTTTCTCTTGTAATGACGAAAGTTCTCTCATTAGTGTTCTTTGTGATATACCAATCTTTTGTGTCAAAACGGAGGTGGTTATTGTGTCATTTTGAATGACACTTTCAATGATTTTACGTTGACGTTCAGTGATTTCTTTTGTGCCATCTTTTATGCCATTCTTTAAATTATCCTGTGACACAAAAGGCTTCTCCACCTTATCTTCTATATGCAAAATGAGCTTTACCTGCATCAATTCCGGTTGTTCGATAAGTTCCGGTTTCAGCCAGTGTTTTTCATTCCATGCACTAAGAATAAGAGGGAATCCAGAACCAAGGTTTTCTCCATAACCTATCATGCGTAACATGGCTTGCATACGTTGGTTACGCGCTTTTGACTCACCTCCTGCATAAATCTGTTCGATTGGAAGTTTCAACAAACCGGGATTAGTGAGAACAAAACGGTCATCGTATTTTTCTACCTTTAGAATACCATTGATCATTAGGTCTGCATGGATGATGGCATTTGTCATTGCCTCACGCACCGCTTTATGCTGTGGTGTATCATCATTACGTATTACTCCCTCCATTTTGAACGGACGCGGCAAATCACGGGTCAGGCGTGGAATAACTATGCGGATAAAATTGAATAAGTTGTTTTCCCATCGCCCGTCATAAGTAATACGGTCGCTGTATCGCTGGTCTCCAATGAGGTTTGACTTGTCAATGTAATCCATACGAAGATTGTCAAAGCGATCACGAACGGGCAGTCCCTTGCCAAACATCAAGAGTCCTGCCATCGTTAAACCCTCCGTCCCTTCCTTACGGTTTACGATATAACCGCCAAGTTGCATCAAAAAGTCCTTGTGGTCAAGATTATTCCAAACATGATCGGGATTATCCATCCTGAACATAATACGATACCCTTCCAATGTCGGGATGTCAATGTCGTCCATGGTATAATATTCCAAGAATAGATTGTCATTACCTACTTCGTTGGCATCACGCATCATCATCCTCAGTTCGTGTTCCCTACAGTGATAATCTCCTTCATGATTACGTTTAAAAGTTCCTCTTGACAAATTATTATTGATATATATAGGGCGTATGGTATAGTCGGCACGCGGTACGTTTATTACAATTACATTCTTACCATCGACGTTTACTGTCTGAATATCTTCATCGTGAAGTAGATTGATATTTACCTTCTCATGACTGTTTATTGTATTCCACAAATCCTTGCGTATCTTATCGGCATCATCAACAATGGCACAAAAGAGCCTACGGTGGCAGAGCTGGAACAGCA
>CAZKSK010000370.1:0-2569 GCA_964555225.1 uncultured Bacteroides sp. | reverse complement strand
AGGGCATCAAGGATGGACTTCAATGCCTGTTATGAGTTCTCCTCAGTGGTATACCTTGGTCACATCTCTTATTTTAGGAGTAGGAATAGGGTGCCTTGCGCAGCCTCAATTAGTTGTTAGATTTATGACCGTAAAGAGTGGTAAAGAATTAAAAAGAGGTGTTTTTGTGGGTTGTCTTTTTATTTTAATTACTGTTGGAACTATTTATCATACAGGGGCTTTAAGTAATCTGTATTTTATGAAGACTCAAGGACATGTAGCTACGGATATTGTTAAAGACATAGACAAAATTATTCCATATTTTATAGATAAAGCTATGCCTTCTTGGTTTTCTGCTCTATTCATGCTTTGTATCCTATCAGCTAGTATGAGTACATTGAGTTCACAATTTCATACTATGGGTTCAGCTTTAGGACAGGATGTATATGGCGTTTATAAAAAACGAACAGACTTAAATCACAAGTTAATTATTCGTCTAGGTGTTTTAGTTTCAATTTTATTCAGTTATATTATTTGTTATATGTTACCGGATAGTATCATAGCTCGTGCTACATCCATATTTATGGGATTATGTGCTATTGTTTTTCTTCCAGCTTATTTCTGTGCATTATATTGGAAAAAAGCAACGTCAAAAGGTGTCATGTGGAGTATGAGCCTGGGTACTCTTTCAACAATATTTTGCATGTTGTTTTTACATGCTAAAGAAGCGGAAGCTTTCGGTGTATGTAATGCTTTTTTTGGAACAAGCGTATTATTCGATAATGATATTAAATTTGTTGATCCTATTATGTTTGCATTACCGGTGTCATGTATTACAATTGTTGTAGCCAGTTTACTGACACAGAAAAAAGAACTTGCCTTATCTGAATAATTTAGCCAATAATAGATTGTTGATAATAAATATTAGTTATAAAAAACGAATAATAATTATTATGAGACAAGATATAAGAGTTTGCATCTGTTTAATCGTCATACTCTTCTTTTGTAAATTTCATATTTAATAATAATTTGTGGGATGTTTTGGAAAAATAAATGTAGCAGAATGAAATGCCCCATTCTTTATATTTTCTTAGTTCTACAGAATTCTTGACTGTTTCTAATTGGTTTTTGGTTATTTGAGCTTTTAAGTTATTAATCTTTTTGGCATTGTCCAATGAACCAACCAATGAATAATAGTAATAGAGAGTATTATTAGATTTATGATATGCCATACTATCTAATGTAGTTTCTTTATCAATACGTATCGGACACATAAGGCTTGTTTGTAAAGCTTCCTTTCTTAACTTTTCTTGGCGATTTTGTTGACAGGAAATGAAAATTGGTATTATTAAAAAGCATAAAATTAGTTTTTTCATATCTTGTATTTTTTGTACGAAGATAGAAATAATTTTTGTAATTGAGATATATGAAAAAAGAAAAGGGAATTGAATTAGTATAAAAAAATAGAAAGTCTTTTGAGTTTTTTAAACTTGATTTTAAATTATGTTTAATTTGTTTTTTGTTTTTATAGATAGAACATTTTATTTATAAATTATAGAAAAAGTGACTTCACAGTTAGTTAAATATCTCATTGATAATAAATAATAAAATAGCTAATAAAATAAAAATATCTTATATAAATGTTGTATAACATATTTTTTTTGTAAATTTGCATTGATTTTAAAACACAATCATTCTATAAGGATGAAGATTAACGTTTAATTTAAATCGAAAAAGTTATGTTGAAAGAAAAAGCAGGAGAGGTTGCGGGTCTTATATGGCAAGCACTCGATGGAACTGAAGGTTTAACTCAGAAGGAAATTAAAAAAGCTACTAAGATTGTAGATAAATATTTCTACTTAGGTTTAGGCTGGTTGCTTCGTGAGGATAAGGTTGAAGTTTCTGAAAAAAAGGAAGAACTTTTTATTAAGTTGAAATAGTTTAATTTTCCTTTTAATTGAAAAAGAAACTGATTAACTCATAAAAAATGCGCTGATATTGTCAGCGCATTTTTTTTTGTTATCTTTGCAAAAGAAAGCAATTCTAATTATAATGAATATGGTTATTATTAAAGATCCATATGATTTTTTTAATGTTGTTGAGTTTGCCAATAAATATTGATTATGATGTATTATTGTTTCATTTGAACAGATGGAGAATATTAGAAATTTTTGTATTATAGCTCATATAGACCATGGTAAATCTACTTTGGCCGATAGATTATTGGAATACACAAAAACGATTGAAGTTACGGAAGGGCAGATGTTGGATGACATGGATCTTGAAAGAGAACGTGGCATTACTATTAAAAGTCATGCTATTCAAATGGAGTATCAATATAAAGATGAAACATATATATTGAATTTAATAGATACTCCGGGACATGTAGATTTTTCATATGAAGTATCTCGTTCTATTGCAGCTTGTGAAGGTGCTTTGTTGCTTGTTGATGCATCTCAGGGTGTACAAGCTCAAACAATATCAAATTTATATATGGCATTTGATCATGATTTGGAAATAATTCCTGTAATCAATAAATGTGATATGGCAAGTGCGAAGCCTGAAGAAGTAGAGGATGAAATTGTTGAAC
>CAZKSK010000369.1:0-2594 GCA_964555225.1 uncultured Bacteroides sp. | reverse complement strand
AAGTGGAGCCAACTACGATAAAAAACATGACATACAACCTGATATGACGAGTTATGATTATGATGCTCCTATTAGCGAAGCAGGATGGAAGACTCCCAAATATGATTCTATTAGAAATGTTATAAAGAAATATGTAAAATACAAAATACCTGCTGCTCCGGCTCAAATTCCTGTTATCGAAATTCCATCAATTAAACTGAACAAAATCGCTGATGTACTTGGCTTTGCTCAAAAACAGGAAGCTGTAAAAGCTGATAATCCATTAACTTTCGAACAACTTAATCAAGGTTATGGCTATGTTCTATACACACGTCATTTTAATCAGCCGATACAAGGAACCCTAGAAATTAATGGATTGAGAGATTATGCGGTGGTATATGTAGATGGAGAAAAAGTTGGTGTATTAAATCGTAATACCAAAACATATTCTATGGAAATCGATATCCCGTTTAATGCAACCTTACAAATATTAGTAGAAAATATGGGACGTATTAACTATGGTAGTGAAATCATCCATAACACAAAAGGCATTATTAGCCCGGTAAAAATAGCAGATAAAGAAATTACAGGCGAATGGAATATGTACAAACTACCTATGGATAAAATGCCTGATCTTTCCAAATTGAATGTAGATACTTATGAGAACACGACCAATGAAGCCAATAAACTAAAAAATTGTCCAGTATTGTATGAAGGGACCTTTTCACTAAACCATATAGGTGATACATTCATTGACATGGAAAACTGGGGAAAAGGTATTATCTACATAAATGGGAAAAATATTGGTCGCTATTGGCATGTAGGACCTCAACAAACTTTATATATTCCAGGAGTGTGGCTGAAAAAAGGTGAAAATAAAATTGTTATCTTCGAACAACTGAATGAAGAGCCTAAGATGGAAGTAAGAACGGTGGAAATTCCAATATTGACAAAACTAAAAATATAAAAAATAAAATTCTGTTTCTTATATATTATATAAAAAGCCATGATGTTCAATTGTAAACATTATGGCTTTCTTATTAAGATATTCTTATTCTTAAAATCACTCGTCGTCTTCCAATCCTTCATCCATACGTTTTTCGAACTCTTTATTAGATTCACTAGGTGCATCCAATGAGTTAGAGGCATGCTGCAAGTTTTTCTTTCTTGTTTTACGTGATTTTTCCCAGGCTGCTTTCTTTTCCAAATAACGATCGTACTGATCTTCCAAAAAATTGTCTGCCATAATATATTTATTTAATAACCATTCATTAAAGTTGTTTATAGGCTTTAAGTAAACGATTCATAGCTTCCTCAATAATACTACGAGGCGAAGCACTATTAAGTCTCATAAAACCAACACCTTCCTTACCGAACATTTCACCGTCATTTAATGCCAGACGGGCTTTTTCGACAAAGAAACGTTTTAATTCTGATTGATTCAGAGATAAATCACGACAATCCAAAAAGACTAAATAGGAGGCTTGAGGAATGATTGCTTTGATAGCCGGTATATTCTTCTTTAAAAACATATCTATATAAAGAATATTTCCTTTGATATAATCAAGCACTGCTTCAAGCCAAGGTTCACCTTGATTATAAGCAGCACGAACGGAAAGATAAGAAAAAACATGTCCCATATTCAATTCTCCTGCATCCAAATAAGTCTGAAATTTCTCATGCAATTGAGGATTAAATATGAGTGCGTGAGAACTGACCAGTCCAGCCATATTAAAAGCTTTACTTGGCGACATAAAAGTAACGGAATTCATTTTTGCCTCATCACAGACAGAAGCAAAAGGTATATGACTATAAGGTTTGAATGTGAGATCACAATGAATTTCATCACTGAAAACCAATACATGATGCCGATGGCAAATATCTGCTACACGAAAAAGTTCTGCCTTTGTCCATACTCGTCCACCAGGATTATGAGGATTACAAAGAATAAAAAGTTTACAACCTTCAATATCCCTCTCCATACGATTGTAATCCATAGAATAACAACCGTTTTCATAAATCAACGGATTATTTACCACTTGACGGCCTTTCCGTTCTGAAAGAAGTCGAAACGGATGATATACAGGTGGCTGAATCATAATTTTATCACCAGGAGAACTAAAGCATTCTATCGCCATGCCCATTCCGGGTACTATTCCCGGTACATATGTTATAGATTCTGCCGGAATAATCCATTCGTAACGGTGCATACACCAATTGACTATGGATTGGTAATAGCTGTCCGGAGCACATGTATAACCCATCACTCCATTAAGCGACCGTTCTTTAATGGCATTCATAACACACTCAGGTGTACGAAAATCCATGTCAGCTACCCATAACGAAAGCAAATCGGTACGCTTCCATTTTCTTTCAATTTCTTCTATCTTAATTGCATCCGTTCCATGACGGTCAATAACTTCATCAAAATTATACTTCATAAATATTTTCTTTATTGATGTACAAAGATAATGAAAATTGAAATTCTATAATCTGTTATAACATTTTTCTGTTTAATTTATTTCTTATTCCATTATAGAGTATCTTCGGACAACAAAATTATATAGAAAACCCGTTGGCGGAATTAAATTAGCGCATATTTAACTTTGCCAACG
>CAZKSK010000368.1:0-2599 GCA_964555225.1 uncultured Bacteroides sp. | reverse complement strand
GGAGCTTTTTGAAAAACTTTCTGATGTTAATAAAAAATCAGAATAAATTTTCTGTCTCAAATATTGGTCTCCATAATTACACACGCAATCCCCCTGCCAATATGTCGTTACCCTTTTTTATATTCATGCGGGTACCACTTCTGGTTTGACCTCACCTCATTCTCTTTCTAATCCAAAAATATTCCTCAGACATTCATTCCCTTGAAAACTTTTTAAGGCATCATCCCGTAGAGTAAATTGTCGGGGCATTCCGCATTCCGGCAATCAATTACAGGAGCAAAGTTATGGCTAAGAAGAAAGATGTACAAGAAACAGAAAAAAACAAAAACCGGGCCTTTATTGAGAGCCTTGCAAAAAAAACATCTACCCCGGAAATCAGCTTTAAAACATCCGGGTCCAGCATTCTCAGAATATTGATGGGTGCTTCTCAATTCTATTCCACAATCCGGGATGAATAATTAATTAATTTAATGCTCCCCTTACCCGGGGAGCAAATTTAAAAGGAGGACAACATGAATAATAACATTACAATGGGCATTGAGTTTACTCTCATGCAGCCTATCCCTAAGGATGTCGCAGACGAAAAAGAATATTTAATTAATGAAAATCATGAGATCATTAATAGGTTGATCACTAATGAAAATATCCAGTCATTCACGAAGCGAGGTTTTTACTCAAAATTGTTGGAGGATTTTATAAAAGAGAAAAATGAGTCCCGCGTTATTGTGGCAGGATCGGACAATCCGTATCTCGAATGCACAACCCTCCCCTACGAACTCACTTCCAAAAACATAGCTGCTGTGACCGCCTCTATATACGATGACATCTGCCTCGCAGCACGTCTCCTATCTGAAGCGGGTCTTGACCCTGCAACAGCCATGCTGTCAACTTGTTTACCAAACCAACGCGTCAGCGGCATGCACCTCAACTTATCAGGTTTTAAAAACGCATACGCCATACAAATTTTTAAATGGTTATTAACAATTTTTGCTGTTGCCCACGGAGACTGCATCGAGGGTATCCGTTCCGCACGAATCAATCATCTTACAGACTCTTGTATAGAGCTTGACGCCGATGCGGTAAAGTCAAGCATGGCATCTCCCCCTCGCTTTTCAAGAGGGTGCAGTACTCAGCTTTCGTGTTGGTGCATCGATTTCCCGGGTTCGCTCGAAAAATTCCAACGCCTGTTTGCGTTTCTTATCGAACTAAACACATATATCTCTGAACCTCAAAATATTGAGAAACTTAAAGAATCTCTACTTACTATCCCTGAGCCTGAATTTGTAGCTCTTATAAGAAAAGTGAATAGAGGCGATAAAGATGTGTCCAAAAAACTCACCGTACTCCTGAACAATTCACTCAACCAGAACCTCTGCAATCTCCTCAATATTGCAGAGCTTACTTCTCCAATTCAGTCGCTCGAACCTCAGAGGTATTATACCAATCTCCTCCTTGCTGAATGGCTGAAAAACAATTTTGCATATCGCGAGTCTCTACCAGGCCGGCCGCAGGTATCTCTGGTAAACAAAGAAATTTGTGGCCCCATAATCCGATCCTTTAAAAGTTTTACCGCAACCAAAAAAAGGGTGGCTTCAATAGACTGGAATCTTTCAGAGATTATCATAGATAATGAAATAGCGGTTCTCCCCAACAATTACATCTTTAACCCCCCCTCAGAGATCAATGAGACCCTTATGGAAAGATGCGGGATTTATCTTAATGAATTCAATAAAGCTTACCCTCGTTTAAAAATAGGCCAGGTTAGAGTTTATATAAGAGATATTCTTTATAATCGGAAATCACTAAATTTTGATTTATTCAGTGATATTTCTAAATATAATATAAGCAGACAAACTTTTTTGCTTTTTCTGACTTGGCTCGCTGACAGAAATCAGCTTACAAACTCAACAGCTGCACCTTACAAATATAATTGGCAGACATACCCGGCAGAGGAGAGCTGGGAAGGCACAAAGGCATCACAAACCGTATCTGAATCGATGGTTAAAAGCCTGTACTTCCCGTTTACAAAATCGATCTTTCAGGCTTATAACAATAAAATCAAGGTCGCTCGAATCTTGGCACCTGAACCATTATATGAAAAGGCAAAGAACTGGAAAGCTATAGTCACAAGGCTCACAAAAATAGAAATGGCAGGACCGGAGGACTTCCTCGAAATCTATGAACAGCCTGCATTGGCATCGGTTTCCTCGCTCCTGTCAGTAGAAACTCTCTATCGTAACTGGAAAAATGAGACATTTCTTTTCGAACTGGAAATTGATCGGCCGTTTTTATTACATCTTCTGAATAAAGCCTATCCTTTTGATTTTTCAGTTAAAGCAAGAGCCGCTTTACTTGCCGGGGAATAACCCCGGCTTTTTTTAAAAACTTTTTCTTCCATCATAAAGTAAGCTGAAAAGACTTTAGAAAGGAGGTCTTTCAATGAATAAATACATGTTAAAAAGGATGATAATTCTTAGTCTGATGATTCCATTACTACTTTCAGGATGTGAATCCGATAATGAAGAATCTGTATCAACAGAGCGCTATTCAGCAGAAGCTCGTGAAGCATTAAAAAAACATCTCCTCGAAGGCCCGGAAA
>CAZKSK010000367.1:0-2601 GCA_964555225.1 uncultured Bacteroides sp. | reverse complement strand
CCTTAGAAATATAAATATAAAATTTGGAGGAATAACCATGAAAAAAAACATTTTTATCGAACAAGTAACTAAACGGTTGGAAGAAATGAAAGTTCCTTACGAAATCGGAAAACAAGCGGATGTAACCATTTCCACAACATTCAAAAGAAATCAGGAACAGAAAGAAAGTAAAAGCGAGCTTATTTATTTCGCCTTGCTGTTTTTGAATCAAGAAAAAAACACAGTGTTTGCCTTCGAAAAAGTTACGGAAGGTGATGTGGAGCTTTCTTCGAAACAGGATTGCAGTCAAATTATGGTCAATAGGAAGGATGATGACGATTCTGATTCTAGTATCGCCATTGGTTTCATTTTAAAATCAGTATCTGCTGTTGTGGCAGAATTAGGTCTTGAATATCAAAAGACTGACGATATTAGAATGGCCTCTTCGAAAAATGAAGAACCAATTCCTATTGAAAAAAAAGATAACAATCAAATCGGTGGAACACTTGAAAGTACATGCCCATATTGTAAAGCAACCATACAAAATAGCAGTAAGTATTGCCCAAAATGCGGAACGGATTTACATCAAACTGCGTCAGCTCAATCGCAACCCATTGCAAATAGCGAGCAAAAGTCTGATGTTAATTTGAAAAACCCAAATGTCCATTCCGAAAATCAAAACAAACAAAAAAAGAAAAAATCGTTAATAGGCTTGATTTTAATAGCTATTTTAATAATAATAGCTATAATTATCGGCGTAGTCATTAAGAGTAGAGATCCGAAAGATATGAACAAGGATAGTTCTACTACCACATCCACAAATGCAGGTATAGATAACTCTAAAAAATCTGCAATAGTTTCATTGGGAGTTCAGACATCAGATCTGGGTAACATCACCAACGGGCAGTACTATTTTGCTACCGATGAATATGTTTTTTATTCAAGCTTTGACGAAAGTGACAAAGCTCATATTTATTCGGTTAAAAAGGATGGTACAGGGCTGAAACCTATATTTGATGGATTCGGATGGTCTTTAGTGGTGATCGATGATTGGTTGTATTTTTCAGGAAATCAAGGTACAGCTATTGATGGTACATACAACATATTTAGAATGAAGTTGGATGGCTCTCAGATAGAAAAGATTAATGATAAATATAGTTATGGAATGTTTTTGTATGGAGAACATTTATATTATATGAGGAGTAGCTCTGACAACCAGAGTACAATGTCGATATGCAGATCTTCAATAAACGGTGAAAACGAGCAAGTACTGCTTCCAAATGGCTTGAATCCGCTAATATATAATAATAAGATGTATTACTATGACAATCAAGGAAACATGTATAGGACTAAACCCGACGGAACAGAACCACAAGTATTATTGACCGGCGTAGTTAAAACATATGTGTTGAGCGAAGAAAAAATTGTATATAACGATTTAAATAATAATATCTATACATGTGATTTGGATGGTAAAAATAATAAGCTAATTAGAAGTTCAAAGGAAAAACCACTTAATAGCGTTAACGCTTATAATGGTAGAATCTTTTTCTCGGAATATGACGAAAACTTTGATTATACAGTGTATGGGTATCCGTATACGATAAAGAGTTGTAATATGGATGGCGGTGATGAAAAGACAGTATATTCCAGTATTTCATATGGTATATATATTAATCTTGTGAACAATAAGCTGATGTTGATGGACTATGTCAAAGGCGGCGCTACGGGTGTTATGAATGCAACTATTAACACTATGAATCTTGATGGAAGCAATCAGAACATGCTTGACAGATAAGGAGCGGTTGTATTCCGTTTACTTAAAGGTAACCTTTATGTCTTTCACCTATGCAATGAAAGCGGAAGAGGTTCATGCGAAGCTTTACAAAGAAGCATTAGATAGCCTTGACGACGTGGAAGAAGTGTTCTACTATCTTTGCCCGGTCTGCGGGAACATCAAAAAATCACGTCCAGAAAAATGCAGTATCTGTGGGGTTCCGGGTGATAAATTTATCCAATACTAACACTCACCAATCTTAAAAAATGAATAATCAATAAATGAGGAATTTGAGAAATTAAATATTTTATACTGGGAGGTCAGATAATGTTAAAGACTGGAACAAAAGCACCAACATTTTCGTTGCCGGATCAGAATGGACTGATGCATACATTAGATGAGTACAAGGGAAAGAAGATTATTTTATATTTCTATCCAAAGGATAATACTCCGGGCTGCACCAAGCAGGCTTGCAACTTTGGAGAGTTATATCCGCAGTTTCAAGAAAAAGGAGCTGTGGTTCTTGGAGTGAGTAAGGACAGTGTGTCATCTCATAAAAAATTCGAAGAAAAGTATGGGCTCCCATTTACATTGCTTTCTGATACGGAACTTACTTGTATTCTGGCATATGATGTATGGCAGGAAAAAAAGAATTACGGTAAGGTAAGTATGGGAGTGGTTAGAACAACATATCTGATTGATGAAGCAGGGATGATTGTAAAAGCTCTTAATAAAGTGAAGGCAGATGAGAATCCGGCACAGATGCTGGGAGAGTTATAGGATAATAAAATTAGGGTCATGACACTGACAGAGGATTTTTGCGGAAGTCTTGAAGGAAGAATTTA
>CAZKSK010000366.1:0-2606 GCA_964555225.1 uncultured Bacteroides sp. | reverse complement strand
AAAAATAGATTAAAATTCTCCTTAGGTAAATTCATAGTGTGTCTCCTTTCTTTTTCATTATTAAAGATCTTATAACCCAAGATCTCAGGAGACACACTATTTTTTTAATTTACAGAAAATATTTTACACTCTCTGGCTGTCCAATAACTCAGCCATTTATTAAATTGTATTATGGATCTTAAAATTAATAATATCAAGAACAATTATTCATAAAACCTTTTCATGAATAGCTGTTTTACATAAGCAGTAATTTAAAGCTCTTAACCGAGAAAAAAATAGATAAAAACCCGATTAAATACGGTAATTATGTGGTATTTTCTTGATAAATTATGGCAAAATAAGTAAAATAAGAGCATAATTAAGTAACAGGGAGAGCTCATATGTCTAACTTTTTACCATATAACCAAAGGCAGAGGATGTTTGATGCTATATGCCCTTATGATCTTATCCCCACAGACCATCCGGCCTTTATAGTTGATAAGGTTGTCAACAATCTGGATCTTTCAAATATTTATAAGTACTACAATGAAGAAGGAAACCCAGCTTATCACCCTATGATGATGCTGAAAGTACTTTTTTACTCATATTTTCTAGGTATCCATAGCTGTAGGAAGATATGGGATTCTCTCAAATACAGGGCTGATTTTATTTTTTTATCCGCTAAGCAGGTACCTGATTTCAGAACAATAAATGAATTTAGGAAGAGGCATGCAGATGAGCTTCCTGGGCTGTTCAGCCAGATAGTTCATCTTTGTGCCTGCCTGGGAATGATAGATTTTAAGGAGCTTGCAATAGATGGACAAAAGATTAAGGCTAATGCAAATTTCAGGAAAAGCAAAAATAGATACTTGCTTGCAAAAAGCCATCAAAAGATACAGAAAAAGATAAAGATGCTGCTTGCAGAGGATCCTGAGGTAGCTGATGTTAAGAACGAGGAAAGGCTTCAAAGGCTAATGAAACAGGAAGAAGATATGCTTGAGCTGACAGAGATGTTTAAAACGATAGAAGAAGACACATTGATAAATACAACAGATAGGGATGCAAAAGTGATGAAACATAAAGACGGCAGAAGCCTTCCGAGTTATAATCATCAATCTGCAGTAGATGGGAAATACGGAGTAACATTAGCAGTTAATACTAAAGATTCTCCTGACAGTGCATCAGATCTAAAGATTCTTTTAAATTTGTCTCAGGAAAATACAGGTAATATTCACAAGAATGTAATGGCAGACAGTGCTTTCTGTGATTTTGATACACTGGAAGAAGCCTCAAAGAACACAGAGCAGAATATATTGCTTAAAGATAAGCTTATGTATTCCAGTCAAAGATCAAGATACAACAAAGAGAACTTCTCCATAAATGACAATGGAGACCTGGTATGCCCTGCAGGTTTTGAAATGAAGAAAGTGGGGGTGTATAAGCATAATAAACGAAGAAAGATAAAATATGAAGGTATCAATTGTGAAAACTGCCAAAGCAAAGACCTATGTACAAAGGGTAAAAAAAGAACAATAAACATAGATACAAAAGATAAGTTTAAACAGGAGATGAGAAATAAATTCAAACAGAAAGAGAATAAGGAGCTTTATTACCGCAGGGGAGCAATAGTTGAGCCATCTTTCGGCAATGACCAGCATAACTACAAATGGATACAGCATCATCTTAGAGGGGCATGGAAGGCCTCCCTTGAATTTATGCTTGTTAGAATTGGGTCAAATCTTCGAAAGATATGGAGATATAGAGCGATGGAATGCCTCGAGTTATGTTAATTATAGTAATTGAGTTAATTATAGGGTAGACAGGAATGGATAAAATGAAATTCTATATAAGAAAAGAGAAAGCTTATATTAGTAACAGAAAAATATTTGATTGATTGATTGAAATCATATAGAATTTGATATTGAGAAATTTATATTAAAAAAGGTTGTGGGACATCCACAATTAAAGAAATGATAGGAAATTCAATTTTCTCATAATTCCAACTTTAGTGATCAGCGACAACTATTAATGAACACTGGCGAAATTTAAAAATACCCACCGACGACAATTATAAATACCCATTTGGAAAAAGATGTTAGTTATTCAAGATAACTTTTTAACTGAAGGAGTATCTTGGATGATAAAAGACGAAATGGTAAGGAGTTTAATAAAAACAATGAATAAAACTAATAATATTACATTTTCAGCGAATAAGGCCGGAATGAACAGGAAGACTGCCAGCAAATATCTAAATAGCAATAGGTTTCCAAGTGAGAATAAGGGGTTGCATAATTGGGTTACACGGGCCGATCCTTTTAAGGAATCTTGGGATGAAATTGTTTCTCTAATAACCCTTAATCAGGGGTTAGAGGCTAAGACTATATTTGAATATTTACAGCGGGAGAATCCAGGAAAATATCAGGATGGTCAACTAAGAACCCTTCAGAGAAAAATCAAACACTGGAGAGGGCTTTATGGGAAAGCAAAGGAGGTATATTTTGATCAGATACATATACCGGGAGAACTATCTCAATCAGACTTTACTTATTTAAATGATCTCAAAGTAACTATTAATGGGGAGCATCTGAGACACATGATATACCATTTTGTATTGACATACTCTAACT
>CAZKSK010000365.1:0-2615 GCA_964555225.1 uncultured Bacteroides sp. | reverse complement strand
TTTTTGAAGGACTTCGATTCTCCTTTTGATTTTTATACTTCGTTATATTAATAAAATTTGGTCTTATGAAAGGTATCGTTTTAGCAGGTGGTAGTGGTACCAGATTATATCCTATCACCAAAGGTGTGAGTAAACAATTACTGCCCGTATTTGATAAACCGATGATTTATTATCCGCTTTCCGTTCTGATGCTGGCGGGGATTCGAGATATACTTGTAATTTCTACTCCTTATGATCTTCCTGGGTTCAAACGTTTGCTCGGTGATGGCAATGATTACGGTATTCGTTTGGAATATGCGGAACAACCTTCGCCTGACGGGTTGGCACAAGCTTTTATCATAGGAGAAAATTTTATAGGATCGGATAGTGTTTGTCTGGTTTTGGGTGATAATATATTTTATGGTCATGGATTTACGGGTATGTTGAAGGATGCGGTGTCTATGGCTGAAAAAGAAAGAAAGGCTACGGTTTTCGGCTATTGGGTAAGTGATCCCGAACGTTATGGCGTTGCTGAATTTGATAAGAGCGGAAATTGTCTTAGTATAGAAGAGAAGCCTAAGCATCCTAAAAGTAATTATGCCGTAGTCGGACTTTATTTTTATCCGAATAAAGTGGTTGATGTAGCAAAAGGAATCAAACCATCAGCAAGGGGGGAATTGGAAATAACCACAGTCAACAAACGATTCCTTGATGATGGAGAGTTGAAGGTGCAGACTTTGGGACGTGGTTTTGCCTGGTTGGATACGGGTACTCATGATTCTTTGAGTGAAGCTTCCACCTTTATAGAAGTGATAGAAAAACGTCAGGGATTAAAAGTCGCATGCTTGGAAAGCATAGCTTTGGGAAAAGGTTGGATAACAACAGACAAAATGCGCGAGTTGGCTAAACCGATGCTGAAAAACCAGTATGGCAAATATTTGCAGAAGATGGCCGATGATGTGGATCAATCAAGAATAATAGTTGAAATATGAATATAGCAATTGTTGGAACAGGATATGTGGGGCTTGTTAGCGGAACCTGTTTTGCTGAGATGGGTATCGACGTAACTTGTGTGGATGTGGATAAAAATAAGATTCAGCGTTTGTTGAACGGTGATATTCCCATTTATGAGCCGGGACTTGATGAAATGGTTTTGCGTAATGCGCGGGAAGGTCGTCTTCATTTTACTACGGATTTGACTTCATGTCTGAATAATGTGGAAATCGTGTTTAGTGCAGTTGGAACTCCACCCGACGAAGATGGCTCGGCGGATTTACGCTATGTGCTGGAAGTTGCACATGAGGTAGGTCGCAATATGAATCATTATTTGGTATTAGTTACCAAGTCAACGGTACCTGTGGGAACTGCCCGAAAAGTAAAGGCTGTCATAGAAGAAGAATTAGAAAAACGTAAGGTGAAGATTGATTTTGATGTGGCCAGTAACCCTGAATTTCTAAAGGAAGGGGCTGCCATTAAAGATTTTATGAGTCCTGACCGTGTTGTGGTAGGTGTTGAAAGTGAGCGGGCCAAGGAGTTGATGTCTCGTCTGTACAGGCCTTTTTTGTTGAATAATTTCCGTATTATCTTCACGGATATCCCTTCTGCCGAAATGATTAAATATGCAGCAAATTCAATGCTGGCAACCCGAATCAGTTTTATGAATGATATTGCAAATTTATGCGAGTTGGTCGGAGCTGATGTAAATATGGTGCGTAAGGGTATAGGTACGGATACACGTATCGGCAGCAAGTTTTTATATGCCGGGTGCGGTTATGGAGGCAGTTGTTTCCCTAAGGATGTAAAAGCACTTGTAAAGACAGCTGAGAAAAACGGATATTCTATGCGTGTACTGAAAGCAGTAGAAGAAGTAAATGAAAATCAAAAAGCGATTCTATTTCATAAATTAAACAAACACTTCGGAGGTGATTTGAAGGGGAAGAAAATTGCGATATGGGGATTGGCCTTTAAACCGGAGACAGACGATATGCGTGAATCTACGGCTCTTGTCCTTATTCAACTATTATTGCAAGCAGGTTGTTCTGTTCGTGTTTTCGATCCGGTTGCTATGGATGAATGCCGGAGGCGGATTGGAGATGTGGTGGAATATGCAGCAGATATGTATGATGCGACTTTGAATGCCGATGCTTTGTTGTTGCTTACCGAATGGAAACAATTCCGCTTGCCTTCATGGGGAGTTATTAAGAAATCCATGAATCATCTTTTGGTAATTGACGGTCGAAATATATATGATGCGGAGGAAATGAAAAATAACGGATTTGAATATTATTGTATAGGTAAATAGTTAGAATGGAAAAAAGTATTGTAACCTTTGGAGAGGTCTTGTTGAGGTTATCTACTCCGGGGACAAAACGCTTTTCACAATCGAAAGATTTTAAAGTGTCTTTCGGTGGAAGCGAAGCGAATGTGGCTGTGTCTTTAGCCAGCTTGGGGCGTCGTGTGGAATATATCACCCGAATACCCGATAATGATTTGGGACGTACTTGCAAGATGGTGTTGCGTCAGTTCAATATAGGATTGGATTATACGGTTCATGGGGGAGCTCGTTTGGGTAGCTATTACATGGAAACGGCAGCAGCCATGCGTTCTTCCAAGGTAGTATATGATCGAGAAGGTTC
>CAZKSK010000364.1:0-2615 GCA_964555225.1 uncultured Bacteroides sp. | reverse complement strand
TGTCCTGGATCACAAACATCTGTTCCTACTTGAAAAACGCAAGGATAACCTTGATTACTGCTATATGAATATATCAAACTAAAATCATAATACATACCAAGTACCAAAGCATTCATACCTTTCGAATCAGTCAATGTCGAGGCAGTATAACTGGACTTTGGCGTTTCATCCAAGAAGCCGCTTTCACAAGAAATTGCGGACATCATTGCCAATCCTGCCAATGCGATGGTTATATAATTCTTTTTCATATTGTTATTCGTTATTTTAATGTCAAATTAATACCTAATACAAAACTTTTAGTCACAGGATAATTGTCTTCCCAAGACGAAGATCCGCGATTATACATCGTTGCTTCAGGATCCCATCCTACCCAAGGCGTCCACGTATGCAGATTACGACCACTTGCATAGATAGTCAATGCTCCTAAACCCAGTTTACTAATTTGGCTTTCATTGAAAGTATAACTTAAAGTAACATCTTTCAGACGAGTATAATTGGCTTTTCTAGAATATCCGTAACCATAAGTATTATTATAAGTCAAACGAGGATATTCATTATTACAATTTTCTTTAGTCCAATAGCCAAATACGGCAGGAGTATTGATACGCCATGTTTCATCATAGGTCTTAATATCAGTATTGCTCTTCATCATACCTTGTGCCGTTTGGATGAATATACTTAATGCCCAATTTTTATAAGAAAATTTATTGGTAATACCACCAGTCCAAGTTGGATCACGATGTCCTAAAACTTGTTTATCATCAGAAGTAATCTTACCATCCTTATTTTTATCTTCGAATTTTATGTCACCGGCAACGGCTGTATCATCCCAGCCTTTATTAAGACCAGCATCTATTTCACTTTGCTGCCAAATTCCTAACATTTTATAGTCATATACTGCTGAAATAGGTTTCCCGATAAACCAGCCATTTCCTTTATCATCCGTTTTATCTCCATAAAGATCGACAATCTTATTTTTGTTATAAGCAAAAACAAAGTCCGTTTGCCAAGTAAAATCTTTCGTTACGATATTACGACTGGTTACTGTAGCTTCGATACCAATGTTGGACGTTTTACCTATATTTTCATAAACATTAGAATAACCTGTTACTTTAGGCAAATTACGTTTTAAAAGTAATCCTGATGTATTTGATTTATAGAAATCAAAATTACCATTAATACGATTGTTGAAAACGCCCCAATCCAATCCGATGTTAAAACTCTTTGTGGTTTCCCATGTTAAATCGCCATTGCCTAACGTATTTGGATAAATACCTGTCAATGTGGTACCATCCATAGCCAAGCTCGCTGCTGCATATTTCGATATAGTTTCATACACACTGATTGCCTCATTACCTGATTTACCATATGAAAGACGGAGTTTTAAATTATTTAGCCAATCAAACTTTTTCATAAACTGTTCGTTAGCAATATTCCAGCCTACTGCAACAGATGGGAATGTTCCATACTTCGACGTATTTCCACCAAAAACAGAAGAACCGTCACGACGTACAGTAAATGTAAACAAATAACGACTATCAAATGAATAATTCAAACGTCCCATGTAACTGATTGCTGCATAACGATCAGCATATGACTTCGTAGTTTGTGTCGTTCCCCCATCCAAATAATCAAACCCTAATAAATCGTTTACGAAACCCACTGATTTTGCTGTAGTTGTAAGATATTTTCTACTTTGTGCACTATACAAACCGGTCAAATCAAAATGATGTTTCTGAATATCTTTGGTATATGTAAAGATATTTTCTATAGTATATGCATTAGTCTCTGTGTTTACTGTCTGAGCGGTTCCATTTTTATCGTATGCTGCAAGTCCTGCATAACTTGAATTACGAGTAGGAAGATAATTATATCCAAAATTCAAACGGTATTTTAATCCTTTCAATGCCGGAACTATTTTACCGAAATTAAGTTCGGCATAACCATTACCATTTATATTAACACTACGGCGTTCGGCTTTTTTACTGTAATTACAGAATGGAGATACATACATTTCTTCAGGAGACATCGGAAGAATGGTATAGCTGCCATCATCATCATATTCCTTCGCATAAGGGCTCATTGCAAGACCTAACAAAAAGTTGACACGACCTCCATCTTTATTATGAGCTGCAACATAAGCATTCGTTCCGATCGTCAGATAATCCGTTACATTAACATCAAAATTCATACGAAAACTATATCGTTTATACTGATAACCCTTCAAAATACCTTTTTGGTTTAAGAATTCTCCCGATACAAAATATTTCATATTGTCTGTGCCACCACTAATGCTAACATTGTGATCTTGTGAAACACCGGTCTGAGAAATTTCGTCTAACCAATCCGTTTCTTTTCCGGCATTATAATTATCTACCTCAGCTTCATTGGGAACTGGAGTTCCAGTCAGTTCAGTCCCTGTCTTCTGGTACATGTAATCTTTATACTTTTGCACGTACTCATCTCCATTACGCATACGAAGTTTATGAGCAAAATCTTCTACACCTGCATAACCATTATAACGAATGGTCGGTTTTCCTGTTTTTCCGCGTTTTGTAGTAACAAGAATAACCCCATTAGCTCCGTTCGTACCATAAATAGCAACAGCTGAAGCA
>CAZKSK010000363.1:0-2628 GCA_964555225.1 uncultured Bacteroides sp. | reverse complement strand
ACATTCAGACGTTATCAGCGCGGGCAAATGAATTGGTAAAAGAACTTGCAGGAGGAGAAGTCTCTTCAGACATAAAAGATGTATATCCAAATAAGTTACCAGATTTTGATGTTGAATTAACTTATCAGACGGTAGATTCTTTGATAGGGAAAAAAATACCTCATGAAGTAATTAAAAGGATTGTTACCAGTCTTGAAATACAAATTCTTAAAGAATCTCCGGAATCTCTTTATTTAAATGTTCCAGCATATCGTGTTGATGTTCAACGTCCATGTGACGTTGTAGAGGATATTCTTAGAATATATGGATATAATAATGTAGAAATACCTTTAACATTAAAATCAAGTTTGACTACAAAAGGGGATGAAGATAAAAGTAACAAGTTACAGAATATTATCGGAGAACAATTGGTTGGTTGTGGTTTTAATGAAATATTAAATAACTCTTTGACAAAAGGTGCATATTATGAGTCATTGCAAGGTTTTCCATTTGAAAATACTGTGAAATTGATAAATCCGCTAAGTAATGATTTAAATGTGATGAGAGAAACGTTATTGTTTGGAGGATTGGAGAGCATAGCCCATAATGCAAATCGAAAGAATGCTGATTTGAAGTTTTTTGAATATGGAAATTGTTATTATTTTCATAGTGAAAAGAAAAATCCAGAAAAAGTTCTTGGAGCCTATAGTGAGGATTATCACTTAGGTATATGGATCACAGGGATGAAAGTTTCAGGTTCATGGGCTCATACTGACGAAAAGACTTCATTTTATGAATTGAAAGCTTATGTTGAAAATATTATAGCGCGTCTTGGTTTGAATTCACGTTCGTTATTATTAGAAAATTCTGACAATGATATTTTTGCTGAAGGCTTAAATATATTGACACAGAATGGGAAAAAAATGGTAGAAATGGGCATTGTTACCAGAAAAATATTGAAGCATTTCGAAATAGAGAATGATGTATATTATGCTGATATTAATTGGTCATTTTTGATGAAAGCTATTAAGAAAGTCTCCGTAAGTTATGCAGAAGTTCCGAAGTTTCCTGCAGTACGTAGGGATTTAGCCTTATTATTAGATAAAGATGTTAAGTTTACAGATATCGAGAATTTAGCGTATGATTCGGAAAAGAAGTTATTGAAGCAAGTTTCTTTGTTTGATGTATATGAGGGCAAGAATATTGAGGAAGGAAAGAAAAGTTATGCAATCAGCTTTATGTTGCAAGATGAAAATGCGACCTTGAATGATAAGCAAATTGATAAGATAATGTCGAAACTAATAGCCACTTATGAAAATAAATTAGGAGCTAAGTTAAGATGAACAATTTAAAATAATTAATTATTAAAAATATAATCCAATGGGAAGAGCATTTGAATATAGGAAAGCTACAAAATTAAAAAGGTGGGGCCATATGGCTAAAACTTTTACACGTCTAGGTAAGCAGATTGCCATAGCTGTTAAGTCTGGAGGACCAGAACCAGAAAATAACCCTACTTTGCGTTCTGTTATCGCTACATGTAAACGAGAAAATATGCCGAAAGATAATATTGATCGTGCGATTAAGAATGCATTAGGAAAAGATCAAAGTGATTATAAGGGAATGACATATGAAGGATACGGCCCTCATGGAATTGCAGTATTTGTAGATACATTAACCGACAATCCGACCCGAACTGTTGCAGATGTTCGTTCAGTTTTTAATAAGTTTAACGGCACTCTAGGAACTATGGGGTCATTGGCTTATTTATTTGATCACAAATGTATTTTTACTTTTAAAAAGAAAGATGATTTTGATATTGATGAATTAGTATTAGATCTCATTGATTACAATGTTGACGAAGATGTTGACGAAGATGAAGATGAAGGAACTTTAACTATTTATGGAGATCCGAAAAGTTATGCTCAGATCCAAAAGCATTTAGAGGAATTAGGTTTTGAAGATGTCGGTGGGGATTTTACTTATATCCCAAATGATTTAAAAGATGTCACGGATGAACAACGAGAAACCTTAGATAAGATGGTTGCAAAACTGGAAGAGTTTGATGATGTGCAAAGTGTATATACAAATATGCGTCCATCCGAAAATGATGATGAATAAAAAGAATTATTTCTACTATAATAAATGAAAAGGAAGTTTTAGAGAAACTTCCTTTTTTTGTACTATAATTGAATATTTATTTGATAGTTATAGTGCAATCTTTATTTCAAAATGAATAGTTTTTTGTCGAAAATTTTATTTTCCTTTCAAATATTTAATTATATATAGTTTTTTTGTATTTTTGTATCGGTAATAAATCTAATATATAACGAAAAACAAACAATATGCTAGGAATAAAAGATTTTTTTGTATTGTTACCCTACATCTTAGGTCTTATTTGTTTATTATTTTCGGCTTGGTACGGAATATCCAATTGGAATAAAGATTAGAAACTCATGAATGAATTTATATTAGGATTGATAGTAATTGTTTACTTACTGTCTTTAGTTTTTCTAGGTTATGTGGGGTATAAGAAAACAACATCTGCAAGTGATTATTTAGTTGGCGGTAGAGACATGAATCCATTTGTGATGTCATTGTCGTATGGAGCTACCTTTATCTCTGCATCTGCAATTGTGGGTTTTGGGG
>CAZKSK010000362.1:0-2644 GCA_964555225.1 uncultured Bacteroides sp. | reverse complement strand
TGAAGTAGTATAATTTTAGTGTTTTTATAAATAAAATATTTTTGTCTTTCCTTCAAATTCATATCTTTGTCAGATATTAATCAAATGAAATATAGTTATGAAATATAAATTATTAGTTCTGGACGTGGATGGAACATTATTAAATCGCCATAATGAGATTAGTAAACGCAATTTGGCTGCTTTGCTAAAAGTTCAACAAATGGGTGTGCGTATTGTGTTGGCATCCGGTAGACCGACTAATGGACTATTGCCGTTGGCAAAATCTCTTGAGCTCCAGAATTATGGTGGTTTTATTCTTTCATATAATGGTTGTAAAATTATTAATATGGAGGACGGGAAGACTTTGTTTGAGAGAAGAATTAATCCTGAAATGTTGCCTTATCTGGAAAAAAAAGCGCGTAAAAATGATTTTACCATATTTACTTATCATAATAATACCATTATTACGAATCGCTCTGATGATAAACATGTCAAGGCGGAAGCCGGTTTGAATCAACTCAAAATAATCGAGGAAAAAGAATTTTCTACTTCGATTGATTTTGCACCTTGTAAATGTATGCTTGTCAGTGATGATAGTGAAGCACTAACCGATTTGGAGGAACATTGGAAAAAAAGATTGAATGGTAATCTTTGTGTATTCCGTTCTGAGCCCTATTTTCTCGAAGTAGTTCCTTGTGGTATTGATAAAGCTAATTCGTTAGGCGTTTTATTAGAATTACTTGATGTGAGGAGAGAAGAGGTTATAGCTATTGGTGACGGAGTTTGTGATGTATCTTTGATTCAATTGGCAGGTTTAGGTATTGCTATGGGAAATTCATTGGATTCAGTTAAAGTCTGCGCCGATTATGTTACTGCTTCAATAGAAAAAGATGGAGTAGCTCAGGCTGTAGAAAAGATTATTTTAGATGAAATTCGGGTTGCAAATATTCCTCTTGATCAACTTAATGCTCAGGCCAAACATGCTTTGATGGGTAATTTGGGTATACAATATACTTATGCATCTGATGATAGAGTTGAAGCAACAATGCCTGTAGATGAACGAACTCGTCAACCGTTCGGCATTCTTCATGGGGGAGCTACGTTAGCTCTTGCTGAAACAGTTGCCGGTTTAGGATCGATGATCCTTTGTAAGTCCGATGAAATTGTTGTGGGTATGCAGGTAAGCGCTAATCACATATCATCTGCCCATGAAGGTGATACGGTTAGAGCTGTAGCGACTATAGTTCACAAAGGGCGTTCTTCTCATGTGTGGAATGTAGATGTCTTTACATCCACAAATAAATTAGTATCATCTGTGCGGGTTGTCAATAGTGTAATGAAAAGACAGTAATTTATGAAAAAAATCTTCATAAAATCTGATTAAATTATGTATCCTTTGGATACTGTGAGTAATAAATAATAAAGTAATTACTAATTAAAATTTATATGGAAAATTTTGTTTTTCAAAATCCGGTGAAACTCATAATGGGACATGGAATGATAGCCCGTTTAGCAAAGGAAATACCTACCGACAAGCGAATTATGATTACCTTTGGCGGAGGCAGTGTGAAAAAGAATGGAGTGTATGATCAAGTCAAGGATGCTTTAAAGGATCATAATACAATAGAATTTTGGGGCATAGAATCTAACCCTTCGATTGAAACATTACGTAGGGCTATTGAATTGGGGAAAGAGAATCACGTAGATTTTTTATTAGCTGTTGGTGGCGGTTCTGTTATAGACGGTACAAAATTGATTTCAGCAGGTTTGTTATATGATGGTGATGCTTGGGACTTGGTCTTAACCGGTAAACCGGTAAACGGTACTGTGCCGTTTGCTACAGTCCTTACTCTTCCCGCTACTGGTTCTGAGATGAACAATGGAGCAGTGATATCTCGTCATGAAACAAAAGAAAAATTTGCATTCTTTGCCGAATTCCCATTATTTTCTATACTTGATCCCGAGGTTACTTTTTCTTTGCCTCTTTATCAGATAGCTTGTGGAATAGCCGATACATTTGTGCATGTAATGGAGCAATATATGACTTCACCGGGACAAAGTCGTATAATGGATCGTTGGGCCGAAGGTATTCTTCAGACGTTAGTAGAAATTGCTCCGAAAATTAAGGAGAACACTCGTGATTATCAATTAATGTCTGATTTCATGCCGTCTGCAACGATGGCTTTGAATGGATTTATAGCTATGGGCGTATCACAAGATTGGGCAACTCATATGATTGGACATGAACTTACGGCTTTACATGGTCTGACTCATGGTCATACATTGGCAATCGTGTATCCGGCAACATTACGTGTTCTTCGTAAAGAAAAAGGAGACAAGCTTCTTCAATATGGAGAAAGAATCTTTGGCATTACTACGGGAACTCGTGAAGAAAGAATTAGTGAGGCGATCCGTCATACAGAAGAATTTTTTCGTTCTTTAGGATTAACCACTCGTTTACATGAAGAAAATATAGGCGAAGCAAGTATTGCCGAAATTGAAAAACGCTTCAATGAGCGTGGTGTTGCTTTCGGTGAAAATGGAAATGTAAATGGTGCGGTTGCCCGTGAGATTCTAGAGATAGCTATGTAAAATTCTTTTGTATTAGTTTGTAAAAATGGCTTTGTAGGTTTTTCCTGCAAAGCCATTTTTTTGAGAATAATTT
>CAZKSK010000361.1:0-2647 GCA_964555225.1 uncultured Bacteroides sp. | reverse complement strand
TGTTACTTACGTGTACGACTATGCTACACTTAAAGGATTAAGCGTGGCCGAAAACGAAAAGATTACCCTTGATATGCCTACAACATCGAATGTAATCCAGTATTTTACAGAAGATAACACCAAAGTATCTATCAGACCTTCCGGAACTGAGCCAAAAATTAAATTCTACTGCGAAGTACATTCCAAAGTAAAAAATCTGGAAGAACTGCCCGCCGCAGAATTAGCAGCTCAGGAAAAGATCAACCAGATCAAGATATCTCTGGGTATCTGATTTCTGGAATAATTTATATTTTTCTGAAATAAACGGGAGTGTGCAGGCAACTGCATACTCCCGTTTTTACATTGGAAAAAATGAGGACGTATTGCAATATGGATACGTATAATACGTTTATGTTATGATTAAATCCCAAATTCAAGGCTGCCATGAATAAATTTCTATTTACTTGTTTGTTAGGAACACTTACTTTCCTACCAGCCGTATCGCAACAAACAAAGCATCTTACATCCAATCAATATGGAGTAAAGTACGGTACGATTCATTACAAATCGTCAAGTGTAATGAATTTCCCCGGTCAGCCTCCTCTCACAACCCATGTAACAGGAAAAGTTTGTTTTGACGAATATGGCAACAAACGGTCCAACTTATACACTGAAACCCAAGATGTGGCAGATTTTAAAGTAAGCAGAAATCTGCAAACGCTTTATCTTGACAACTACAAATACAGTATCGACCTTGATGCAAAAAAAGGAACAGAAGAGGTAATAAATGATCGCATTGATAAAATTACCAATTATGACAATCCAGATGATTCTGACAAATCGCTGTATTCATTTACACTTACAGGTGCAGGTACTTTTTTAGACAAACCATGCAGACTGTTTACAGTTACCGAAAAACAAGGAGCAGGAAGTGTTAGCAAAGTAACCGTATGGAACAATGTAGTACTAAAACGTGTAACTACGTCGTCTGTACTTAACTACACATTCGAGGTTACAAAGATTGATGAAAGCCAACCCGATTCAACCCTTCTCTCCATTCCCGACGAGATAATCATAGAATAGCAAAGTTGTCCGATAATTGGAGTTTATACGCAAAAGAGGCCATAAAGTTGCTGACAACAATTTATGGCCTCGAAAAAAATAACAAAAACGAGAAAAGCCGGAGAGCTTTCGGTTTACAACGGATAGCTATATTGCATTCCGATGTTTGGTTTTACAAGTAAATTGGTTACTTCAAAATTTACATTACCACTTTTAACCCCGTTATTTAATTTTATATTTATTGCATGTGTTCCATGAGGTTTAATTTCATATTCACGAAAATAAACAAGATTTATATCATGAGCTGTTTTCTTTAATCTAAATGGCAGGTCGGTTTTATTTCTTAAGACAATACGTACATTCTTTTCGCTCTTGTCTACGCTCAATATCTCAATAGAGTTTTCAAATAACTCTTTAACATAGTCCTCTTCACCTACGATCTTGTCCTGGAAATAAACGACAGTTCGTCTGTTTTCCAATGCTTCTCTGATTCCCTGAACTGAATTATCCCGCACAAATACCAACGTCATTGGTCGGTGCTCTCCTTTCGCAAAATCATAATCTGCCTGAATCGGAGCATGAATATCTGTATTTCCAAGCATTGTAAGCTTCTTATCCAAACACCACTGATGAGCTTCCGGAGAATAGTCATTTCCATTCACCACCTCTATACCATGCATGTAACCTCCATCAAATAACTCAGAGTGTTCTTTCCACCATAATGTTGTATCCGGCTGCTGTGCATCCCATCCCGGATGATTCCAGAATATAAAGGCTTTTTGTTTCTTGGCAGCCCTAAACGCATCCATATAGTTTGGAGTATCGAGAGAATCACAGTTGGAAAGGAATAATGCATTAGAGTGTCCCGGAGGCATGGAACGAGTTATTTCACTTCCCTTAATAACTGTAACACCTTTACCTTTTGCATATTTTTCAGCGATATCATAAGAGCGGTTAAATGAGGCCTTGATATCATCTTTATGCGGACGATATTCTATGTGGTCTGAGATAGCAATCACATCGAGCCCTTCCCGGTAAGCTTCATCGACACGTACCGTAGGCCAAACCAATCCATCAGAAAAAACTGTGTGAATATGAAAATCACATTTCAAAACTTTGTATCCGTTTAGTTCCGGCAGACGAAGATCTGTTCTTATCTGAGCAGATAAATTGAAGGTTAATCCAAGTAAAAAAAGAAAGGAAAGTACTTTTTTCATCTTAATCAGGTATTTAATAAGGTTATCAATGCAACAAAAATAGGGAATAATTTACAAATCGGTACAAATAATATAAAAGAAAATAATTAATTATCAGAAGCTATGTTACTAAAGTTTATATTTTTGCGAGAATATAATTCTCATATAAAACTTAAAGAAAAGATTATGGAAAAATATACTATCCGAAATGCTGTAGTCAGCGATGCCAATTCAATTTGCCAGATTTACAACCACTATGTACTAAATACGACCGTAACATTTGAAACATCAGCCGTAGCAACAGATGAAATGGAAAAGCGGATAATGGATATTTCATCCGTATACCCCTATTTAGTATGTGAATATGAAGGAAATGTAATTGGATATTGCTATGTAAGTTCCTGGAAAAA
>CAZKSK010000360.1:0-2648 GCA_964555225.1 uncultured Bacteroides sp. | reverse complement strand
AATTATTGCAGGAAATACCTTCGATTATCCTTTCATTCACGGAAAAGCCATTCAAGCTGTCGGTAACCATTCTTTTGTGAGCAGCAGTATGCAAGCTCTGGAAAATGGAGACATTCATATCACGGACTATCCTATTGCCGATATTATTTGTGGGGTACAGAAAGCACCGCTTAATATTCGTATCCGTCAACTTATCTATAATTTTCTTATGAAACGCGGGCGACTGTTTATAAGCGGTTCCAATATCGGAGCCTATTTAAAAGATCCTGATGGACAAGATTTTGCCAAAAGTTGGTTGCATTTTATTCCGTCAGGTGATATGCACACATCCTCTTCGGGCCAGATTACAGGAACGGGTATTACCTTCAATATTTACCGTAAACCTAATGAAAATTGTTATGCCGTGCCCAAGCCCGACTGCCTTATTCCTGCAGGTAACGGCTTCGCCGCCTTTGCTTATACCGACGGTAATCAACCTGCAGGTGTTGCCTATTCCGGGTACCATCGCACTTTTGTCCTCGGATTTCCTTTCGAAAGTATAAAGAGCTCGGATGATCGTGCCCACATTATGGCAGGAGTTCTTGGCTTTTTTAAATAAAAAACCGAAAAAAACAAAAAGATAATATTTTTCATTACATTTGCTGAAAACTTAAAAAATAGAAGATCATGTATTCAATCCAAGCTAACCAATCAGGAACACGCAATATAGAAGTGTCGGAAGAAAATCTTGAAACGATCCATAAATACTCGCTCTTCCAACATCTCATTGACAGCAACGGTATAGTCGATGAAGATGTATTGGAAAAACAGCGTCTCATCATCCGCTCGTTAATTTCTTCACAAGAATCGGAATGTAAAGACCTCATTGATCTTTGTATTGACGTAATATATCACAATAATATGAAAGCGTTCGGACTTCACCAGCTCATCTTGCTATACATCGACTGGTGCAAAAAACTTGACGAAGAAACTCCGGAACAAGAGGAAGTAAACAAAAATCAAGCCTAGTCAACGGATGACACAACACAAGCTTACCGATTGGCTTCCTACAACAAAAAAAGAACTCGAACTTCGTCAATGGGATGAAGTGGATGTTGTCCTTTTTAGCGGAGATGCTTATGTTGACCATCCCTCGTTCGGAGCGGCCGTTATCGGACGTATTTTAGAAGCCGAAGGACTGAAAATAGCGATTGTTCCTCAACCTAACTGGCGAGATGACTTACGTGATTTCAAAAAAATGGGAAGACCACGTTTGTTTTTCAGTATATCAGCAGGATGTATGGATTCCATGGTGAACAAATATACGGCCAACAAACGATTGCGTTCCGAAGATGCCTATACCCCGGACGGACGCCATGATCTCCGTCCCGAAAATACAACCATCGTATACTCAAAGATTCTAAAGTCACTCTATCCCGACGTACCTCTTGTGATAGGAGGCATTGAAGCTTCCATGCGCCGTCTCACCCATTATGATTACTGGCAGGACAAACTGATGAAATGTATTCTTTGCGATTGCGGAGCGGATCTCCTTATCTACGGAATGGGTGAAAAGCCCTGCATAGAATTATGTCACCGTCTCCAAATAGGAGAACCATTCCATTCTCTAACCGATATACCTCAGACCGTACGTCTGGAGAAAAAAGAGAACGTAACAGTTACCGAAAATGATATCATACTCTTTTCCCACGAAGAATGCTTGCTCGATAAGAAAAAACAAGCAGAGAATTTCCGTCATATCGAAGAAGAATCTAATAAATATGAAGCAAAACGCATTCTGCAAGAAGTCGATGGTAAGTATGCCGTAGTGAATCCGCCATATCCTCCCATGACACAAGCCGAACTGGATCATTCGTTCGATCTACCCTATACGTACCTGCCTCATCCGAAATACAAAGGGAAACGAATTCCGGCTTATGACATGATCAAATTTTCTGTTAATATCCATCGGGGATGTTTCGGAGGATGTGCTTTCTGTACGATTTCCGCGCATCAGGGAAAATTTATCGTAAGCCGAAGTAAGAAAAGTATTCTCAAAGAAGTAAACCAAATCATGCAATTGCCCGACTTCAAAGGTTATTTGTCCGATTTGGGAGGCCCTTCGGCCAATATGTATGGCATGCATGGAAACAATCTCGATCTTTGTCACAAATGCAAACGTCCGTCCTGCATCCACCCGCAAATATGTCCGAATCTGAATACTGATCATGGTCCCCTGCTCGACATATATCGCAGTGTAGACCGTTTACCCGGTATTAAAAAAAGTTTTATCGGAAGCGGCATCCGTTATGACCTGCTTTTGCATAGGAGTAAAGACGAATCCATCAATCGCACAGCCGATGAATATACTCGCGAGCTGATTGTAAATCATGTAAGCGGACGATTGAAGGTGGCTCCCGAACATACCGGCAATGCCGTACTTTATCTCATGCGCAAACCCCCTTTCGAGCAATTCCTTCAATTCAAACGTATCTTCGATCGAATCAATGCCGCAGCGCATCTTCGACAGCAAATCATTCCCTATTTCATCAGTAGTCATCCGGGATGTACGGAAGCAGATATGGCAGAATTGGCCGTCATTACCAAACAACTGGATTTCCATTTGGAACAAGTACAGGATTTCACTCCTACCCCAATGACTGTAAGTA
>CAZKSK010000359.1:0-2652 GCA_964555225.1 uncultured Bacteroides sp. | reverse complement strand
TTCCACATCGCGGCTTCTCTCCCTTCCACGTGTATAGGGAACAATGCAATAGGTGCAGAAATTATTACAACCGCGCATAATGGAAATAAATCCGGAGATATTTATTCCGCCTATTTTCAACGGAATTACATCTTTATACGTTTCCTGAGTAGAAAGTTCTACGTTAATTGCTTTCTCTCCATGCTCCACGGCTCCAACCAAATTCGGAAGATCCATGTACGAATCGGGACCAACCACCAAATCCACCCCGTGATTGCTGATCAACTCCTCTTTTACCCTTTCAGCCATACAACCGAGCACTCCGATAATGAGCGTTCTCTTTTTACGCTTTAACGACTGAAAATACTGCAACCTCCCTAACACCTTCTGTTCGGCATTATCGCGCACTGAGCAGGTATTTACGAAGATGGCATCCGCCTCTTCAATTTTGTTGGTCACAGCATAACCATCCATCTCCATGATGGATGCAACAACCTCACTGTCTGCCACATTCATCTGACAGCCATAGGTTTCAATAAACAGCTTACGTTCTACGTTCTGGGCAGCAGATTTTAAGTCCACGCCTTTCGTTTCATTACTCATTCGATAAATATTAAAAATATATAAAACAAATTGTTCTCAATAAAAAATGATTCAAAATATTTTGTCAACAAAAACCATCAGCGTATTTTTGCCTATGAAAAACGTAAATTTTTTCATAGTTAAGGTTTTGGTTAATTACTAGATAAGGGTGGCTGGGAAGTTACCCTTATTTTTTTGTTCTTTATGATAATTCATTTTTTCTTCCTACATTTGAGGTGCAAAAATAATCAAAAGTTATGGATAACCTTGGAGATTGGCTTTACATTGTTTTTTTAATCGTTGCAGCAGTCAGTGGATTGTTCGGTTCGGGCAAGAAGAAAAAACGTCAGACAGAAGTTCTTGGCAGGCCGGACAGTGAAATAGAGTCCGAAACACGGAAGCCTGCACAAAAAAGTTTCTGGGAAATGCTGGAAGAGATGCAGGAAGAGAAACCGAAAGCCAAAACTATGCCAACTCCACAACCAGCAACCAGACCTGCAATCAAAAGTAAAGAGAAACAACCTCATGCAAGCACCCCGTTTCTGAATACGGAAAGTCAGCACCCATCTGCAATTAAATCGACTCCGGCACTTCAACTAGAACCGGATGATGAAAACACTGTAATGCAAGGTATTACATTTGCTGATGCAGATGATTTGAAGAAGGCTGTTATTTATTCTGAAATATTTAACCGCAAATATTGAAAATCAGCGGTTTTTAATAACTTTGCGTCGTTTTTTCCAGAAGTCAACATTTATAATAAAATTACTATACCATGTCATTAAAATTCATTACTGCTGAAGAAGCTGCTGCGTTCGTGAATAACGACGACAACGTTGGTTTCAGTGGATTTACGCCAGCCGGATGTCCTAAATCGGTTCCGGAGGCTATTGCAAAAAGAGCAGCTGAAGAGCATGCCAAAGGCAACCCATTTCAGATCGGAATGTTTACCGGAGCTTCTACCGGAGACAGACTAGACGGCGAACTTGCCCGTGCAAATGCCATCAAATTCAGAACGCCGTATCAATCTAACAAAGATTTACGTTCTGCACTTAATGCACACAAGGCTCAGTACTATGATATGCATTTATCGGAACTGGCGCAAAGTCTGCGTTATGGTTTTCTTGGAAAAATAAATGTAGCTGTTATTGAAGCTGCCGATGTAACTGAAGACGGAGAGATTGTTCCTACTTGCGGAGTAGGTATCACACCTACTATCTGTCGTTTGGCCGATAAAATAATCGTGGAACTTAACCATAAACATCCGAAGGCTATCAGAGGGATGCACGACATCTACGAGCCTCTGGATCCTCCTTATCGTCGCGAAATACCCGTTTATTCTCCTTCAGACCGGATTGGATTGCCTTATGTAAAGGTTGATCCATCTAAGATCGTTGGCGTGGTTGAAACTGAAAATGCAAACGAAGGTGGTGCATTTGCGCCGCTGGACGACGTTACAAAGGCTATTGGTAACAACGTGGCGATGTTCCTTGCTGGCGAACTGAAAGCCGGTCGCATTCCGGAAGGATTCCTGCCGATGCAAAGTGGGGTAGGTAATGTTGCCAACGCAGTACTTGCTGCTATTGGTGAAAATAAGGAAATCCCTGCCTTCAATGTGTATACGGAGGTAATTCAGGATGCGGTTATTTCTTTGATGAAAGAAGGTCGTGTTAAGTTTGCCAGTGGATGTTCATTGTCTGTAAGTAACGATGTGATCCGCGAAATCTATGCAAATTTGGACTTCTTCAAGGATAAGATATTACTTCGTCCGCAGGAAATCTCCAACAACCCGGAAGTAGCCCGTCGTTTAGGTTTGATAACGATCAACACCGCGCTGGAAGCTGATATTTTCGGTAATATCAACTCAACCCACGTATCGGGAACTAAAATGATGAACGGTATCGGTGGTTCGGGTGACTTTACACGTTCTGCTTACCTGTCAATCTTCACCACTCCTTCTACCGCTAAAGATGGTAAGATCAGTGCATTTGTTCCTATGGTATCTCACGTTGACCATAATGAACACTCTGTAAAGGTTATTATCACAGAGTACGGTGTAGCCGATTTAAGAGGTAAATCTCCGGTTCAACG
>CAZKSK010000358.1:0-2654 GCA_964555225.1 uncultured Bacteroides sp. | reverse complement strand
TTTGTGAAGAATACGGGAAAGGAAAGGCTCGTCTGCTTGCACATAATCGCGTAACTGCTCAATCTTCTCTATAAAACCGGGTTTAGATTTGCGGAAATTTTCCTTACTCTGCTCGCTGGAAGTATCAAGAATGGTTCCATCGGCAAATACGATGCGTGCCGTGAGCAACATTTTGTCGCTGTTGGCATGAGTTCCACAGTTCATACCGGAGGCGTTGTTCATTACGATACCACCCACCATGGCCGATTTGACCGAGGCAGGATCTGGTGCAAATTTCCGACCGAAGGGCTTTAAAATCTGATTAACCCGTTCGCCAATGATTCCGGGTTGCAGTGTAATTGTTTCAAGATCTTCGGAAATAGAATACTTTTCCCAATGTTTGCCAGCTACGATCAGAATCGAATCGCTGATACTTTGTCCCGAAAGGCTGGTGCCAGCCGCTCTGAATGTAACAGGAAGATTGTGTTTGTCCGCCAGCGCCAACAAGCGGGAAACCTCGTCTTCGTTCATCGAGCGAACAACAATCTGGGGAATCAACCGGTAAAATCCGGCATCTGTGCCCCAGGTAAGCAGACGAAGATCGTCTGTGTAGATGCGCTCATCCGGAATAAATCCGGAAATTTCATGTAAATAAGCTTTATATGCTTCCATGTTGTGATTTGATTTAAAGTTTGCATCGCTTTTCCGTCGAAAAGGATACGGCTGCGAAGGTCTTCACTTCCATTCATTTTATCAAGTAAATCAGCCTGTTTTTTCTATTCCATCTAAATTTGTTGTTCAAAAGTCTTTTACAGAGATAGCAGAAGTTGGCTTATGTAAAAAACTTCCCTTTTAGTGAAGGATGTGAAGGGTTTTTTGCAAAATTGTATGTAGCAACGAGCAAGCAGCGCTTTATTTGTATTCCGGCTTGGATAATGATAATAAAATAGTATGCTATCAACTATTACTTTGCTTTAAGTCTTTTAATGTTTTCAATACGAGGAACTATTCGTTTGTCAATTGGATACCTTGCGTTTGTCATATGTTCAACGCAAAGTATCCATATGTTGACTTTGCGTTGAACAATTGTCAAACGAATAGAGCATCGTTATAAAACAAATAGATCTTCGTTATAAAACAAATAGATGTTCGTTGTGAAGCAAATAGATGTTCGTATTCTAAAAAAGAAAGCGTCCTGTCTGGTGTGTTTCACCTGGCAGGACGCTCGTTAATGTAATAAGAAGTAGAGTTTTTTTAAAGTATCTCGTTGGTCACAATGTCAAAATATTCAAGGCATTTCTTGATGTCGGGAACGGAATTATCCCAGTTGTTCTCGTATTCGACAATAAAATATCCCTTAAAGTTCTGGCGCTTCAGCTCCTGAAGCATACCTTTCACATTGAGGATACCTTTACCCCAAATAACATCTTCCTGCTCTTTTACACCCGCTTTCTTTTCTGCAATATCTTTAAAGTGCAGAGAAATAATCCGGCTGTCTAGTTTCTTCAGGCATTCAATCTGATCAAGTCCCTCGCGTCTCCAGTGGCCTACATCGGCAGAAGAGCCGATTTTAGGATTTCTTCCTACAATCGCATTCAGCAGATTATCCGGTGTCCAGTATTGAGAAGGTTGCGGATGGTTGTGAACGGAGATGCCGATGTCGTACTTGCGTACCAGACTTTCAACCAAATCCCAGTCGGCCATGGCCGGTTCGCAGGAGATATAAGCCATACCCATGTCTTTGGCAAATAGGAACAACGGTTCCCATTCCGAAGAACTTTGAGTAACTACGACTCCTGTAGAAATGATCTTCACACCTTTAGAGGCTGCATATTCTTTCAACTCCAATCTGGTTTGCGCAGAAAGTTGCGGACCAAAAGTAACGTCTCCCCATTTTCCTCCCAACTTATGGCCGGGATATACCTCTATATACTTCATCCCAAGCTGGTTGGTCTTGTCTATCGCTTCGGTAAGCGTAAACTTATGGAAAGAATAAGACTGCATCCCTAAACGCCATCCCTGCTTTTCGGCTTTAGTCTGCGCCTGAAGAGTCAGACTCATCAACATACAGGCCAGGAGGCAGAGTAGTTTATAACTGTTCTTTATCATAATTTCAATAATTAATTATTTATCTGGGCATATCAGGTAAAGAGAAACCATTCTGATACGTATGTTTTATCCATTCGTTGGCCATATCCAGTGCGTTGAATTCGGCAAAGCGTCTGTCGAAACGAGGATCGCCGTCTATTACCTTATATTCGTCGACCGTAACAAGCTTAATTTTGTCGCTTGGCGAAATATTGGTGAACTTCATGTTTTCGCCATCCCACATCAATTCCCTGTGCAGACCTTGTAATCCGGACAGACGAGTGGCTAATACACCCATTACAACCATTTCGTTGAAAGGACCGGAGAAGTTGAAATTGGACGAAGCCTCTTTTCTGTTCTCTGGTGATTCCTTACAAGCACGGATCCAGTCTTGTTCGTGTGCGTTGGTATTCCAGATGTCACCGTTACCACCCTTAACACGTGGAATAGTAGGATCCGGTTGTTTGAAATGATTCATGGCCGATTTGGGAAGCAATGTTGGGTTCATACCATAACAACCCGTCATGATCTTACCTTTACTTCCAACGAAGATGATACCGCCGTTTTCGTCGCCCATCATTTCGCCG
>CAZKSK010000357.1:0-2666 GCA_964555225.1 uncultured Bacteroides sp. | reverse complement strand
AGAATAACCACCTCCCTCAAATACGCCTATTTGAGTATATATTTTTGATTTATCATTTATTGGCGGTGTGGGGATCTTTGTTCCGGGAAGAAGCATATCTTTCCATTTTGTTTCAAAGTGTGTAAGAGTCGTCAAATTAGGCTCCCATGGTTCAACACCGGCGGGATACATTGATGTGTATTGATCGTCATAATAATATTCATCGCCTAATCCTCCGAAGCTATGTCCGAATTCATGTACTACAACAGCCTTAAATAAAGCGTTATGTGCAGTAGTTAACGTATATGAATTGTAAATTCCACCGCCACCATACACATCAGTATTTGCTAAGATAATGAGATGTTCGAATGGAATACCAGATAATTGGTCATATAATTTTCTAATATGAGTTGTTGTTAGATATCTATCTGAATAGAATGTGCTGAAGTTAGATTCGGCTACAGTTTCTTTCCAGATTCCTTTTAGTGGCACACTTACACCGCTATCCTTTGAAGGGCATGCAACGGCAATGATATTAAATCTATTTTTTAGTTTCTTGAATGGTTCATGATTAAATAGAGACTCAGTTGCGCTTTGGGCATCTTTATAGAAAAGGTCCTTTTCGTTTGATGTGTATCCTTCAGCAACGATTGCAACATCTATGCATTTTTCTACATCCCCTCCCTTCCATATATATTTATAGGGGCAATTTGTTGTTTGCAATTTTCTAATTAAAATATCTTTCGGGTCAATATGGTGGATTAGTTTACACTGAACCTTGTTGAATCTATCCGTAAGTTGTATTGTTATATCTACCGGATTTAAGGGCATAGGTAACTGGAATGTGTTTTCGAAGGCTCTAGTTGTTGTAGTTGCTTCCTGGGTCGTAAGCCATTCCTGAAAAAGACTGGAAAAAGACATTTTGTATATAATTTCTTGAGATTTTGTATCTTTCATTTCTATTTGTCCATTACCGGCTAATGGTATTTCGGAAAGATGTTTCCGTTTTCCTGCCCATATAGGTGTTTGATCCAATTCGCTTAACGATATAAATTGATGCGCAGAGTCCCCGCTAAAAATATAATCAACACGTAGAGTTTTATTTTCAAAAAAGGAATTAAAATCTTGTCCATACAAATATTGTTGCAGGATAAGTATGAAAACCATAAAGGTAAATAACTTTTTCATTATATGATATATTTAATTTATTAATACAAAAATAGGTGATTCTTTTTTCAATATGCTTGAATCTCTTCTTTTTTTTAATTATAATATGTAACTAGAAGTTATGGTACGAAATACTATAAATTATAATTTTATTCATTTATTTGAAAAATACTTATAAATTGTTGTGTGTACAAGAAAAATATATCTATTTTTGTAGAAATAAATCTTATTATCTAACTTATAATTTATAATAAATGGGACATCATCAATTAGATTCTTTAGATGAACAAATCTTACAATTGATAGCAGAAAATGCACGTATTCCTTTTTTAGAGGTTGCACGTGCATGTAATGTATCGGGTGCGGCCATACACCAGCGTATTCAGAGATTAACAAATATGGGAATCTTAAAAGGATCTGAATATATTATTGATCCGGAAAAAATCGGCTATGAAACATGTGCTTATATTGGTTTATATCTTCAGAATCCCAGTCAATTTGATTCAGTATCAAATGCGCTTAGGAGAATTCCAGAAGTAGTGGAATGCCATTATACTACAGGTGGTTATGATATGTTTATTAAAATATATGCTAAGAATAATCATCATTTGTTGAGTATTATACATGATAAATTACAACCGTTGGGATTGGCTCGTTCAGAAACAATTATATCTTTTCATGAAGAAATAAAACGTCAAATGCCTATTATTGATATAGCAGAAAAAAACACTTCCATTGATGATGAAAATGATGATGATGAATAAGTATATATGAAATTATTTCTTTACATAGTCAATAAAAATAAAAGAAAAGGGATGTCTGTCATCAGAAAGATGGATTTCCCTCTTTTCTTCTTTCCATAAATGTAGGTCTATAGGAGGAAAAAAGGCATCTGAGTGTTCCGGTGTATCTTCTATAAGAGTAATATATAGTCTATCGGAATAAGGGAAAGCTTCTTTATAAACACTTTCTCCACCAATAATAAATATTTCTGATTCAGATGAGCAATTTTTGAGAGCCTCTTTTAAAGAACCAAAACATTCGGCGCCTTCCAGTTTTAATTGTGAATTATGTGTCAAAACAATATTTCTTCTGTTGGGTAATGCACCATGAGGAAATGTGCCAAAAGTTTTTCTCCCCATGATAATCGTATGTCCTGTAGTCAAAGCTTTAAAACGTTTCAAATCGTCAGGCAACCAATAAAGTAACTTATCTTTGTAACCGATTGCATTATTTTTTGCTATAGCAACGATAATATTGATTTGCTGTACATTCATGGGCTATACCGCTACACTGGCTTTTATATGGGGATAAGGATTATAATCCAGTAATTCGAAATCTTCGTATTTAAAATCGAATATGTTTTTTACGTTAGGATTAATTTCCATTCTTGGAAGTGGACGTGGTGTTCGAGTAAGTTGTAATTTGGCTTGTTCAATGTGATTCGTGTATAGGTGAGTATCACCCAACGTATGTACAAAATCACCTGCGTGAAGTCCTGTAACTTGAGCTACCATCTT
>CAZKSK010000356.1:0-2669 GCA_964555225.1 uncultured Bacteroides sp. | reverse complement strand
TTTCATTCAGAAGTACAGTAACCTCTTCAGTAGATTGATCTTCGTTAGTAATAGTCAATATCACCTTGAAAACCTTACCGGATTCTTTTTCCGCAACGAAAGCCTCTTTTACAACAGCACCCTCATAATCTTTGGCCAAAGTTTCCATTACCGCCTGAGGAAGGTCTTTTACTTCTATTTTTGAAAATTCATCCTGAGGATCTTGCCAAATTTTCTCTACAGCCATCATACTTCTCGTTTCATGGGCAAAAACTACTGTGCTTCCTAATCCCATAACCATTGCTAATGCTACTAATACTTTTTTCATAACCTTAATTTTTTAGTAAATGCTTTATTTAACTATCTCCTACACCAATACTAAAACAAAGAGAATGCCAAAACAAGCATACAATCATAAATAGATGATTATAAGCAAAATAAGAATCAGAACAAAGAAAAGTAAAGTGTAGTAAAGTGTAGAAAAGTGTAGAAAAGTGTAGAACAATACACCCCACATGAGGAATAATTACCCACTATACAGAATAAATAACAGCAACAAGAGAAGTAACCTAAAAACAAAAAAGCGACTATTCAGCCGCTCCTTCAACAAATTCTTTCAACCGATAAAGTTTGGTAAGGGGGCAGTAGAAATTTAGTGGGGATATCCATAAATCTTCGCAATTCTAAAAAGAAAGAATTTCTTATCCTCTACTCCATGCAAGTTTGCTCTGAAAAGTTTAATCTTAGCATTGAAAGACTCCGCTGCTGCGTTTGAGGCTCTATTGTTATAGAAGTTTAGTATATCATCATAGTGTTCATAGAATGTAGCAGCTATGACATTAAAGGCTTTTATTTTTGATTCATCTACTTTATTATACCATCTGGCCATACTCAGCCTTGCAGCGTTTTTAATTGTGTTTTTGGAGAATGTCATTCTCAATGAATGAGATAAACTATAAGCTATTTGGATATCCGGATATTCGTCAAATAATATTTTAGCTCTCTCTTTTTGCCTTTCCGTCCACTTGTCTGCAGATTTAAATAAGAGGTATCTGCTTCTAATTAATAGCTCCGGGCGGGTGTCCCCATTTGGAAAACGGTAAGGTTTATAGATCTTTTCTGCCTGTTTGCATTCTTCCATTTCTTCATTGCTTTGCTGTAGTGCATCCCAACGATGAGCTACACGGATTTCCTGTACGGCATCACAGGCCAGTTTCTGTATGTGAAAACGATCTATGACCCGTTTGGCTTTAGGGAAGGTTATGGAAACAATCCTGCGCATGGAGTCGGAAAGGTCGAGAGTCACTTCTTCCACTGTTTCACGGACTTTCTCGTCTATTTGACCCAGTACCTGTATCACATCTTCGGATTTAGTTCCTGAGACAACTGCTACAAAGCTTCCATCACGACCATGTCGGTCGCGGTTGGTGACAAACGTATACAGTTCCCCATTCGACAGGGATGATTCGTCTATGGCCAGGTGCGGCCCGATATTCTCAGGGAACAATATCCAATCGTCAGCATGGGAAAGCTGCTCCCAATCTCTGAAACCACTGAGCGTTTCCTTGTATTGTTTCTCGAAAGTATGGCTGTCTATATGATAGTACTCCTCAAGCGTACGGCAGGTCACCGGGGATGTCTCCATACGTTTCTTTTAAAAAAGCACCAAATTCTTTGGAGTAACGAGTGCCTTTGCAAACCACATCAAGATGAATTGGGATACTGAAACTCTTACCTGTACGTATATCAGTCCAGCGACGACGACGTATCTTTAAGATGACCTTATGGTCACGGATAGGAAAGTCGGTCACACTCACAGCTTCCATAAAACCCTTGGATTCAAAATGAACGTCATGGAAAAGTTCCGGATTCATCTGTTCATCAAGATGAATGTATATTTCTGTTGATGTTTGTTCAACACTGCTCACGGAAAAGTATGTGAGAATTTCTGAGGGAAGAACGATTTGAGCTAAAACCTCTAATTGATTTGTTTCCATGAAACAAAGATCGGTATTTTTACAAATAAAAGAATCTATCCCCACTAAATTTCTACTGCCCCCTTAACTTCTTGTGAAGACGATCAGTATGGCATAGAAAAGACGATTCTCGGCCGTTCCTGGACCGGTGATATCGGATTGAGTGCCGATAATGGTGAACCTGTTTTCAGTACTTTTACTTTTGGAGGAGACGGATTTGGAACTGAGTATCAGTATTATACTCGGGATGGACAGCCTTATCAGGATTTCCGTTTTGGATGGGATTGGGAAGATAATTATAATCAGAATATCGTATTGAGTTATGGTAGAATCGGAACGTCTTATATGGATGACCTTCGTATAATCGGTAATCAGCTTTATGGTACTTTTCATTTGGATGAAAGTGCTCCGGGTTTTAATTTTGTTCTGACTATGGAATAAAAATATAGTTTTAATAAAAAAGGGTAATGAAGCAAGTGATTGCTCATTACCCTTTTTTGTTAGAGTGAAAATATTGCTGTTATCGGGGAAGCTTATTCATTGTAGGTATCAAGATCCAGATTATAGTCTACTTCTTTAGCCGGATATACCCATGTCCAGTGATTATTGTCTTGCGGGTTAATGGTTACTGCAAATTGTGTATGGAAACTGCCTTCAGGATGTTGATGACGTACGATAGGTTCGTTCCAGCGTTTGTAGTCAAACCAGTCAAAG
>CAZKSK010000355.1:0-2678 GCA_964555225.1 uncultured Bacteroides sp. | reverse complement strand
TTTCCGAACAAAATAAGGAGTAGCCAAAAGCATAAAATATGCAAAATGGATTGATGCATAGGAAATCCAAACTGATGTTAAATGGTCTGTGCCTTTTAACAAAAAGAAATAAAGGTTAAAAACAATCAGAAAGATTGAGTCTAATAAATACCAAAAAAATTTTGTTTTTTTCATGACAGCCTCCTTTCATTTACATTTTATTAAGTATTTCTTTTTTCTTTGCATCAAATTCTTCTTGTGTAATAGCTCCAATATCAAGCATTTCTTTAAGTTGCTTGATTTTTTCAACAGGGTTATTACTTTTATCTGATTGAGACTGCTGATTAAAAGTTTGTTGCGACATATTGCCAAAAACACCACCTGCAGCTAATCCCATTCCTAAACCTGCACCTGCGGAAGCTATGCCACCGCCACCTTCATTGTTTGCAATGCCTTTTAGTATGTCAACTTGTTGTTGTTTTGCCCAATCATCGCCTAATATACCCATAACAGATTTATCTGCTTGTGCATTTCTCATTTTAGCAATAGCATCCATTCCAATTTCATCATACCGTTTTCTAAGTTCATCATCATCAATGTCAATTGCTGAAATGGAAAATTTTACTAGTTTTAATCCATAATCATCAAGAATTTCTTGCATAAATGGAGTTATTGCACCAGAAAATTCATCAAGCCTTGCATCAATACCCAATAATTCAGTAGTTGACTCATTTGCTGCTCTTGCAATACTTGATTTTATTTTACTTTGAAATTCATTTATGAAATATTTATTAAGTTCTTCTTGTAATTGGAAAGCAATATTGTTACCAATTAATTTTTCAAGAAATTTAACTGGATTTTGTATTTGTATTTTATAAGCACCCCTTGCTTTTAATTTGGTTGCAATACCATGCATCTTATCACGTACCTGAATTGGCGAATCTGTACCCCATAAAATTTCCTCTGAATGTGCTTTCCTAACGAAATATACGACACAATTAAATGTACTAATTCCACCTGTAAAAGCATTTCTTAATCTACTGATAAAAGGATAATTTTCTGTGGATAGTTTATAAGTCCCATTTTCAAATGTTTGTTCTACTGTACCTCCTTTTATGAAGATTGCTTCTTCTCCGGGCATAACAATTAAAGTAGAATTTGTATTGAAATCCTCCTCGGGTTGTCGCCAAATTAAAAGTTCACCGGGTCCAGTGTTTTTTATAACCTCAGCCCAATTTTTTTTACCGCCAGTGAAGGCGGTTTCATTTGGATTTTTATTGAAAATTCCCATATTATTTTTTTTAAAGTTCAACAATTAAGGATAATCTATACTATAAATGCTCCCTCTACATTTCTTGTAAACACGAATATATGCCATGTAAAGTCCAATAATTACACCATACTTTTTTAATGCTAATATGGTATATTCCGAGCAAGTCGGTTTAAAAAGGCATCTTCTTCGTACTTCTTCTGGGGCATAACATTGATAAAGTTTTACAGTAATTATCAGGATATTTTTTAAGAAAATCATTGCACCAATAATAAGAATAAAAAAATAAAGTAAGATGAAAAACAAAAATGGTTCTTCATTTTTAATATTCGTTAATTTTGATGACAATAAAGAAAACCAATCGTAAAAGTCAAAAGCATAAAAAACAGCCAATGAAATAACAGAATTTACCACTAAGATAATCAAAACGTATTTAAATAAAATCTTAATTGACAAATTAGGTCTATTAATCTCACGGTAAGAAACATATGCTTCTGCAATATCCTGTTCAAACTGGCTCGGCATAACTTCATTTTTTGAAGAATGCCGAACCAGTTTAAGAAAATTTAAAAAAACCATTTATTTATAAATTAGCCCTTTTTTTCTCTTAATTTTGCTTTCATACCTTGAACAGCTCTTTCTGAATATTCGTTTGCCTCCATAGCGCAATAGAATTTATCACCAGGAACAATTATTGCAAAATCGCTAGTTTCAACTTGTGTACGTTTGTATGTTGGTTCGCCTTTGCAACTTGTTTTTTCGAGAACTTCTTTTTCAACGGTATCAGTTGTGGTTGAGAAGTTCGTTATGTCTTTGTAGAAATATTCTTCAGTACGTTCTTTCTTTTCATCAGAGTCCATATTGAAAGTATACTGATAAACATATATTTGCGAAGCCGAAAAAAGAATATATGAAATTTGATAAGCAGAGCTTCTCCATTTTCTATCTTTACCCCTTCTTACATATTTACTCCTTTCGTTAATTACATAGTCCTGAAAATGTACAGGTTCAATCTCGTTAACTTGAGACTCATCTAATCCGATTTTGTTTAGAGCTTTTTGTTTCCAATCAGTACTTTTCACACGGTTCATAACCATGGCTTCATACTCTTCATCTTTAAGCCCTTTAGAGAAACAACCGCCTACGCCATAAAAATATTTTATGACTTTTTGTTGTTCAGCATTCCGACCTTTAAGGTCATTTTTTAGTTCATTCTGATTCATAATAAATTAAATTTAAAGTTTTGTAGGTTCTGATTAGTTGATTTCCAAGTCAAAAGAGTAGAACCTGTTAACTCTGATGTCTTGTTTTGAATTATTTTCATTTTTTTCGATTTCATTTTCAAGTAGCACTGTCGTCTTTTAGTTTTGCTGGTAACGGTTGGTGGTGTGCGGCGCGCCCCGTCGTTTGAAACTGGCTTCTTATCCCA
>CAZKSK010000354.1:0-2678 GCA_964555225.1 uncultured Bacteroides sp. | reverse complement strand
AGTCGGTAAACCCGGATCTGCATATTTCTTCATGAAACATTAAAAACATTAGAGTTGGTAAACGGTTATTTCATGAAGAAATATGCAGATCCGGGTTTACCGACTTTCGTAAAAATCATGCGTCCAAGTAATATCTGGACAAGGGCCATCTATTACGAAGGCCTTATGGCACTCCATGCCATTGATCCTAAAGCCGAATATTATGATTATGCCATGAATTGGGCAGATGCTCATAAATGGGGATTAAACCGAGGTGCTAATACGCGCAATGCCGACAATCAATGTTGCGGACAAACATATATTGACTTATATAATATATGCCCGGATAATCCTAATAAAATCAAAGATATAAAATTATCAATCGACATGATGGTCAATACTCCGCAACTAAATGACTGGTGGTGGATCGATGCCATTCAAATGTCAATGCCGGTTTTTGCCAAATTGGGAAAATTGACGGGCAATAAAAAATACTACGATAAAATGTGGGAAATGTATGACTACACTCGTAACAAACAAGGTGATGCTGGACTATACAACCCCAAAGAAGGTCTTTGGTGGAGAGATAAAGATTTTGATCCTCCATATAAAGAACCGAATGGAAGAAACTGTTATTGGGCACGCGGAAATGGATGGGTATATGCAGCTTTAGTAAGAGTTATGGAAGAAATTCCTGAAAACGAGACTCATTATCAAGATTATTTGAAAGATTTCATGGCAATGAGCAAAGCCATCAAAGCATGTCAAAGAACTGACGGTTTCTGGAATGTAAGTTTACATGACGAAAATAATTTTGGGGGAAAAGAAACATCAGGCACCTCCCTTTTTGTCTATGGTATATCTTGGGGAATTCGCAAAGGGATACTGAATCGTAATGAATATTTGCCTATTGTTATTAAAGCATGGAATTCATTGGTTAAAGATTGTGTCCATCCGGACGGACGTTTGGGTTTTGTACAAGGAACAGGCAAAGAACCAAAAGACGGACAACCCGTATCATATGATAACATTCCCGATTTTGAAGATTTCGGAACAGGCTGTTTCCTTTTAGCTGGATCGGAATTTTATAAATTGAATTAATTAGATTGTCTTTAGTTATTTCTATTTTTCTTTTTCATCATAAAATAGTCGAATCACAGATGTGGGTATTACAACCTACAAATGTGATACTCATGAGTCACTTACGTGATTTTAATGTTTCACATACTTGATTCTTCATGAAGGATTATGAGTTTTTATTTTCGCGCGATTAGTAAAATAAGACTGTAATATCTACTCTGTATGGCCATGTTAAAAATCAAGAACAAGTGCAGAGTATTTTATCATATCTAGACAGTATAAAAAACGAACTGTCACCATAAATTTCTGATAATGAGAAATATGTGGTGACAGTTACTTAAGAAAAACTTTTTGCAATTATAAATTAAAATTGCGTTTGTTTCTGAATATGAATGAATTCAGCTTGCAAATCAAATTTTATCTTTAATGATGAAAACGCTTATCTAAAACATTAAGCATATCAAGTGTCATACTTTGTAAATCAAATGAAGGGTTAAATCCCCACTCTTGCCTCGCACAACTGTCATCCATCCAGTTTGGCCAAGAATCAGCAATAGCCTGCTTCGTTGAATCTACCTGATATTCCATCACAAAATCCGGCTTTTTTTTCTTAATCTCAGCATAAATATCTTCCGGAGCGAAATGCATTGCCGTGACGTTAAAAGAATTTCGATGAATAAAACAGTCCGGATTTGCTTCCATAATATGGATAGCTGCATCCAATGCATCGGGCATATACATCATATCCAACATTGTTCCCCGTTTAAGAGGGCAAATGAATTTTTCTCCTTTTGCCGCCGCATAATAGATCTCAACTGCATAATCTGTCGTACCGCCACCCGGTAAAGTCACATTCGAAATTAAACCGGGAAAACGAACCGAACGGGTATCCACTCCAAATCGTTTGAAATAATAATCACTAAGGAGTTCTCCTGTTACTTTTGTAATGCCATATACGGTTTCCGGGCGTTGAATTGTATCTTGCGGAGTTCCGTTCAAGGGAGTAGACGGACCGAATGCACCTATTGAACTTGGTGTGAAAAGGGAACATTTATATTCCCGTGAAATCTCCAAACAGTTTAACAAAGCGCCCATACCTACGTTCCAGCCCCTCTTCGGATCCAATTCAGCTTTTGCTGAAAGAATAGCAACCAGATTGTATATCGTATCAATTTTATATTTATCAACAATAGTGGCTATCTGCTTAGCATCTGTTGCATCACATTTCTCTACGGGCCCACTCTGCATAATACTCTCAATAAGCGGTAGACGAACGTCTGCCGCTACAACATGGTTTCCTCCATACTCAGAACGAAGATGAGCCGTCAGTTCAGTTCCTATCTGACCTCCGGCTCCCAATACCAATAAATTCTTCATATCCGATTATTTCAAGATACCGAGTTCCTTACCTACTTTCGTAAATACCATAACACATTTATCAAGCTGGGCAACCTCGTGGGCAGCAGAAACCTGAACTCTGATTCTTGCCTGACCTTTTGGAACGACAGGATAATAAAAACCGGTTACATAAATACCCTCTTTCTGAAGTTCTTCGGCAAAGTCTTGGGATAACTTTGCATCATAAAGCATGACAGCACAGATAGCCGATTGGGTCGGTT
>CAZKSK010000353.1:0-2698 GCA_964555225.1 uncultured Bacteroides sp. | reverse complement strand
TGCAGCCGCCAAGGGAACATTGGCCGGTACGGATGTGGAATGCGGATACGGATATGCTTATAAAAAATTACCTGAAGCAGTATCAAGAGGCCTGATATCAGAAAAAGAAATTGATAAGCATGTGCTTCGTTTGTTGGAAGGTCGCTTCGAACTTGGTGAAATGGACAGCCCGGAACTTGTTCCATGGTCAAAGTTATCACCTGCCATAATTAATTGTAATAAACATAAAGAGCTGTCTTTGAATATGTCGAGAGAAACGATGACTCTTTTACAAAATAAGAATGATGTATTACCATTAAGCAAATCTGTCCGAAAAATTGCAATAATAGGTCCTAATGCCAACGATAAGCCCATGTTATGGGGAAATTATAATGGTACACCCAATAAGACAATCACAATTTTGGATGGAATCAAAACCAAAATAAAACAAAATCAGTTTGTCTACTTGAAAGGGTGTGATTTGGTAAATGATAAGGTTCTCAATTCTTATTTTAATCAATGTTCGATAAATGGGAAACCCGGTATGAAGGCTACTTTTTGGAATAACCGGGAATGTGAAGGCAATCCGGTTTCTACAATACAGGTCACTCAACCTATTAATGTAACGACCTACGGACAGCATTCCTTTGGTCCCGGTGTGAATCTTGATAGCTTTTCCGCAAAATACGAAACGGTATTCGAACCTCAAGAATCGGGAGATGTACTTTTGGATGTGGAAGGTTGCAGTTATTTTGAATTGTTTGTAAACGGTAAATCCATGAAAAAACTACGTACATGGAGAACCACCGACACCCGCACTGTTCTGCAGGCAGAAAAAGGTAAAGTGTATAATATAGAAATACGTTATGCCCAAATAGAAAATTATGCAGCCAATTTAAAATTCAATATAGGCAAAGAAACCGATATCAATTATGATAAAACCATAGCACAATTGAAAAATGTTGATATCGTTGTCTTTGTCGGTGGTATTTCTCCTCAGTTGGAAGGAGAGGAAATGCCGATAGCACTTCCCGGTTTCAAGGGTGGAGATCGTACGGATATAGAACTTCCGTCTGTTCAGCGTAATTTCTTAAAAGCTTTGAAAAAAGCCGGAAAGAAAGTGGTTTTTGTTAATTGTTCCGGTTCGGCTATGGCTTTATTGCCTGAAACCGAAAGTTGCGATGCCATTCTTCAGGCATGGTATGGTGGCGAGTTGGGAGGACAGGCTGTAGCCGATGTCCTTTTCGGAGATTATGATCCTTCGGGAAAACTTCCTGTTACATTCTATAAATCCACTTCACAACTTCCCGATTATGAAAATTATTCAATGAAAGGACGTACCTATCGCTATATGAACGATGCCCTGTTCCCATTTGGTTACGGGCTAAGTTATACTACATTCCAAGTAGGTGATATGAATTTGGATAAAACTCAGATGAAAGTGGGAGAGGCACCGGTACTTACTATTCCGGTTTCCAATACGGGTAAACGTGATGGAGTGGAAGTCCTACAAGTTTATGTGCGTAAGATCGGAGATAATGATGGGCCTTTAAAAACATTGAAAGCTTTCCAGAGGGTCAATTTGGCAGCAGGTAAAAATTGCAACGTTACAGTACAATTACAACCCGAAGCTTTTGAATTCTTTGATAATACTACCAATACTATGCGAATCGTTCCCGGCAACTATGAATTGCTGTACGGGACCAGTTCCAGTGATAAAGATTTAAAGACTGTATCTGTCAAACTGTTCTAAAAGAGTCTTGGCTGTTTCCATTTTTTCAGTAATTGTAAAATCGGAAACAGCCATTTTTTACCTGTCTTCTACTATTTTTGTTATTCTTTAATTTTATAATGTTTATAATGGAATGAAAAAACGGGCTTATTATTTGGATTTGGTGAGGGTTTTTCTTACTGTCATTGTTTTTTTTCACCATTCGGCAATCGGATTCGGAGCTTCCGGAGGTTGGTATTATAAATCTAAAGAGCTTACTACCGGAATAACTCAAAGTCTTTTATCCTTACTCATGGGAATAGAACAGTCTTACTTTATGAGCTTATTTTTTTTCATTTCAGCTCTTTTCATGCCTGATTCTTTTGACCGTAAAGGACCCAAATCTTTTTGGATTGATCGTACAAAACGTCTTTTTATTCCGTTAATTGTTTTTTTCTTTGTTTTAAATCCGTTATTAGTCTATTGGATTTATGGGAAATGGGGAGAATTCGGAGCCGGACCGATGTGGTTCGTACTTACATTACTTCTTTTCGAACTGGCTTATACACTTTATCGAACTTTGTGCCCTAAACGTATTTCCATCAAATGGAAAAAAATATCCACTTTCGGTATATTAACCTTCATGTTACTTTCAGGTATAGTCGCTTTTACTATCAGACTTTTCTGTCCTGCAGGGAAAAACGTTTTTTGGTTACAGCTGGGATATTTTTCTTTATATATTTTCATGTATGCTCTTGGAATTGTGGCCGGTCGTAACCATTGGCTGGATCGATTAAAATTGAAGAATGCCATGCCTTGGTTTCTTATATCTGTATTTATAGGAATTCCTGTCTTGATGTTCGCTTCACTTTTCTCTGCAGGTCATCCCGAATATTTCAATGGAGGATGGAATCTCCAGTCTCTCACATATTCCATGTGGGAACCGGTTATGTGTGTAGGTATTTGCTATTTCCTACTCACTTTCTCAAGGAAATATTTCAACAAGCC
>CAZKSK010000352.1:0-2712 GCA_964555225.1 uncultured Bacteroides sp. | reverse complement strand
TATATTATATGTAGAATTAGGACCGTCGCAGCAGGTGCCGTGCGTGCCGAGAAGATAATACCATCCGTCATGATATATCAAATCTGTGGCTTCACAATCAATTGCTATATCTAGAGGTTCATTTCCTTTTATGCGCTCTCCTGTTTTAGGATCGAGTTCAACAAGGCGAATGAATCCGAAATAAGTTCCGTAAGATAACCATAATCTTCCGTCAGTTGGATCAAGAAGAAGTCCCGGGTCAATGGCATCATTGTCTTCCTTACCGTTGGACGAAGTTACTATAACAGCTTTTGAATATTTAAAATCAGGTGATTTCGGGTCCAGTGTCTTATTCCACATGGTAAGTATAATTCCATTATGTCCGCCTCCCAAACCGCCACCGGTTGCACCGTAAGCTATGAGGTAACGATCTCCGATTTTTATTGCATCCGGAGCGGCACCTCCACCGGGTCTTACGCCTCCGCTGTTCCATGTCCAACCGTCTTCGGATATTAATCCGCCACCACCTGTACCAAACGTATAATACTTTCCATCACATTCCATAATCGTTGATGGGTCATGTATGAACGGTTTCCCGATTTGTGCTGTTACCGTCCCGGTTAGCAGCACTGATAACAGGGCTGTTACGCCCATTATTTTATTTTTTAATTTCATCAGTTAATAGTTTATTTTTAATTGTCAGATGGAATCCATATTAATTTCATTCACAACTAATGGTAAGATTTTTTATAGGTTCTCCTTTTTCATCCAAAAAACGGACACAGAAATCACTCATTCCGGGACCATTGATGACTGCTCCTCGAATGATATTTTTTCCTTTATTAAGTGTTAGTCGTGGTGAAACACAATCATCCATTACCATACGCCTGTCTCCGGAAAGTATTACAGCTTCCTTTCCATTCAGCCACCACATTGATGCTGAATTTGATCCTACGGCCATTCTTACATTTGTCATCTCTTCAGGACTGTTGACTACGGTAACAGCCCAAAACAGAACTCCGTATACTTCTTTATTTAATCCATAGGCAAAACGGAATAATTTGACATTGAAATTTGTGCTTTCCAATGCATGCCAAGTAAGTTTCTGATTTCCTACTTTTACTTTTTCTCCATTTTTGGGAAGAGCAGTGAATTGATTTTTAAAGTACTCGGTTTTAAATGCCTTTCTTATGTAGCTGTCAGTAAAAACAACATTACTACGGTTGGGCTTGTTAATCGGTTCTAAGAGTAACCATCGTTGAATGAATCCTTCGGCATTCGGCGTCTTCTCTTTTTTTGTAGCAGGAATAAAATAAGGTGCGATACTTCTTGTAGTATCGCTTGGAGGTGTACTATTCTGTTCACCTCTCAATGCAACGGAAGATCCTTGTAATCCTAATCCTATGAGGATTATAGAACTCACCGTAAGCAGAAATGTTTTGTTTTTAACGTTCATATTAGATTTTTACAGTGTTTATAATAGCGCTTCTTAAAAGCATATTTATTTAAAAACAACAGAAAAAAAAGGTTTAACAATAAGTTATACATCTCATTTATAATTAATATATTAGGAATGTCAAGACTCGTAATATATAATCGTCGTATGTACAATATCATATGCAATATTCGCAAAAATAATCGAGATAACAAAACACATCTCGAATATGAAGCTTTTTGTAATAAGAATGATAATGTCTTATGTATGAAAAGAACAAAGAAACTGATTATAATGACGTTTGATAGAATGGAACATTCATAATTCTGATTTTCAGATAAATATAGATAGGCGTAAACCCTTCTTTGTTATTTTGTGATAGTGTAAAGTTTTCAATTAAAAGTATTCAATGAATGTGAATATATTTAACCTAATTGTTCGATTTTTTAAAGATAATTTGTATATTTGGAGAATAGAGAGACTTTTTAAAATTTCATTTTGGAAATAAAAAATAGAATGTCGTCAAATAATTTTGTAATCATGTTTTATGCAGAAAAAATAACGAAAGAACGAATTACAACAATACTTAATGAAATAAGGGAATCTAAATCCGGAAATTAAGTGAATGTAATTATATCCTCATTTTTATCGTGCCATTAATATATCTGGCAATTATATACTGTGAGAAAATGCAGGAAAATGATAGAAAATACAATAAAAGAATTTATCTTTGTATGCAAAGTATAGTTAATATTTATGCGTATAATTCTAGACAATTAAATTTGGATATGGAAAAATTGATAAAAAGCAAATGAATGACGTAACTCGATATCATGCTAAATATTATGCCAATTATTTAACACGGAAATTACCTGCTGATAATTTGGATAAATTGACGGCGTCTTTGCATGATGCACAAGTCGATTTGACTCCTCATCAAATAGATGCAGCTCTTTTTGCTTTTAAATCCCCACTTTCTAATGGAGCTATATTAGCCGATGAGGTCGGATTAGGCAAAACCATTGAAGCCGGAATTATACTATCTCAACATTGGGCGGAGCATAAGCGTTGTTTGCTGATTATTGCTCCAGCTAATCTTCGCAAACAATGGTCTGTCGAATTGCAAGAGAAATTTTTCCTTCCTTCATACATTATTGAAACGAAAAGTTTCAATAATGAGATAGAAGCAGGGAATTTAAACCCATTTAATAAAGATGGAATTATTATATGTTCATATCAATTTGCTAAAACCAAGGCGGCATATTTAAAACATACTTCTTGGAATTTGGTTGTCATTG
>CAZKSK010000351.1:0-2724 GCA_964555225.1 uncultured Bacteroides sp. | reverse complement strand
GGTTGAAGAGGCACGCCTGGAAAGCGTGTATACGCCTAAAGCGTATCGCGGGTTCGAATCCCACTCTCTCCGCATTTGATGAATTCTAATAAGTAAAATAAATATAGAGTAATAATAATTAATTAATTAATCTTAAAAATTAGACACACAATGAAAAAGTTATTTGCAATTCTTGCAGTAATGGGAGTCATGACCTTTGGGATGACTCTATCAGTAATGGCTCAAGCTGCCGATTCTACAGCTACCGATTCAACGGCTGCTGCCCAAACTGAGCAAGCTGCTCCTGCCGCAGCAGACAATGGAGCAACAGTTGAAGCAGCAGAAGGCCAAAGTTTTCATAAGGCATTGAAAACAAAATTTATCGAAGGTAGTGCCGGTTTTATGTCATCCATCGCATTGGCAATGGTTATCGGTTTAGCTTTCTGTATTGAGAGAATTATTTATTTGAGTTTGGCAGAAGTTAATACGAAAAAGTTGATGTCTTCTATCGAAGGTGCTTTGGAATCCGGCGATATTGAAGGAGCAAAAACTATTTGCCGTAATACTCGCGGTCCTGTCGCTTCTATTTGCTATCAGGGTTTGATGAGAGTTGATGAAGGTCTTGATACAGTTGAACGTGCTGTCGTTTCTTATGGTGGTGTTCAATCAGGTTATCTTGAAAAGGGTTGTACTTGGATTACATTGTTTATTGCAATAGCTCCTTCATTAGGATTCTTGGGAACTGTAATTGGTATGGTCATGGCATTCGATAAGATTCAGCAAGCAGGTGATATCTCTCCGACTTTGGTTGCCGGTGGTATGAAAGTTGCCTTGATCACAACTATTTTCGGTTTGGTCGTAGCCATGATTCTTCAGGTATTTTATAACTATATCCTTACCAAAATTGAGGAAATTACAAGTGATATGGAGGATTCTTCCATTACATTGCTTGACATGATTTTGAAGTATAACTTGAAATACAAAAAATAATATTTGAACGAAAATGACTAAACCTAATTATAGAATATCATACTACATTCTATATGGACTATTTATATTGATTGCAATAGTAATGGTCCTGTTTTACGGTGTAGGTTATGATACTAATACTGATAGTGCTGGTAATATAGCACCGGCTAATACAGATTTGTTGATGTTCTTGTTGTATGCCATGTTGGTTGTTTGCTTCATTGCAGCAGTAGGTGGTGGTATCATGCAGTTCATCAATAGTTTTAAGGATGATTCGAAGAAGGCGTTGCGTTCGTTAATTGGCGTGGTACTTTTGGCTGCTGTTATCCTTGTTTCTTATGTTTTAAGTTCTGCAGATCCTATTAAAACAGGTGAAGGCTTATATACAAATGTATTTTTGTTAAAGTTGTCTGATACTTGTTTATATTCATTGTATTGCTTGTTAGGTGTTGCTTGTTTGAGCTTGATTGCTAATATTACAGGTATCTTCAAGAAATATCTTTGATAAAAAATATTTAAACTAAGAAGTAAAATGGCAAAAAAGAAAAGAAAGGTTCCACAAACTAATTCAAGTTCTACAGCGGATATGGCATTTATATTGCTCATTTTCTTCTTGATAACTACATCTATGGACACTGACCGAGGTTTGGCTCGTTTGTTGCCACCACCTCCACAGAATGAACAAAAGCAAGATGACATTATCATTAAGGAAAGGAATATCCTACAAGTTCGTTTGAATTCTCAGAATCAATTACTTTGTGGTAGTGATTATATTTCAATATCACAGTTAAGAGAGAAAGCAAAAGAATTTATAGCTAATCCGGATAATGCTGCAGACCTTCCTGAAAAACATATGAAGAATATACCTTTTTTTGGGAATGTTATGATTACAACAAATCATGTAATCTCCGTGCAGACTGACCGTGGAACAAGTTATGATTCTTATTTCTATGTTCAGAATGAATTGGTAGGAGCCTATAACGATTTAAGAAATGAACTCGCAAAATCTAAATTTGGTAAGGCTTATGATTCTTGCTCAAAAGAACAACAAGCAGCAATTCGTACGTATTACCCGATGAAGATTTCTGAGGCTGAACCTAGAAACTATGGAGGAAAGAAGTAATGGGAAAATTTAATAAAAGTGGTGGGCGTGAAATGCCCGAGTTGAATACTTCGTCATTGCCTGACCTTATTTTTACGTTGTTGTTCTTTTTTATGGTAATTGTGCAATTACGTGATGTTACATTAAAGGTTCAGTTTAAAGTACCTCAAGGTACAGAACTTGAAAAATTGGAGAAAAAGTCATTGGTGTCTTTTATTTATGTTGGTAAACCAACTAATGAATATATTTCTAAGATGGGTTCTGATAGCCGTATTCAGTTAAATGATAAATTTGCAGATGTTTCTGAAGTACAAGATTATGTATCTCAGGAACGTATGGGCATGAGAGAGGAAGATCAGCCTTATATGCAAGTTTCATTGAAAATGGATAAGGATACTAAAATGGGTATTATTACTGATATCAAGCAAGCTTTAAGGCAGGCTTATGCATTAAAGATTAATTATTCGGCGTTAAAACGAGAATAAAATAAATATCATTATTAAAAAGAGGCGAGCCATATGGCTCGCCTCTTTTTGTTTACTTATGTTATACTTTATTCAGTGTAAAATCTGATTAAACGTTCAAGAGCTCTTTGGCAAACGGGGCAGAAGCCGGGAGCTTCATTCGTCTTCATTCTGCATTCCATCGCCGGACGATAGACTCCTTTTGAAGAA
>CAZKSK010000350.1:0-2752 GCA_964555225.1 uncultured Bacteroides sp. | reverse complement strand
TGGTAAATATGTTTTTACTTCATAAGATAAAGTATTCATATCCATATCGACCATCTCAAAAGCCGCCGTGTTATTATCAGTCTGCAACTTACGATTGTTCATCTGATAAGAAGCGTTCATGTCAATCTTGTAATTACCCAGGAATAGCGTATTTTTACTTGAAATGATATGGTTGGTCAAATCCTGATACCAGTATTTGTTTTTTCTGCCGTTTTCCGTTACGTCGGCTATTGCATCGCCCACGCACATACCCAATTTAGGACGGTTGTAATCATAAAATAAACGGAAAATGCCGAACGATTTACTTAAACCTACATTCGCCTTGAAGCTTTTCTCGTTAAAACGTGTATTGGGAACCCTGTCATTATTACCGTCCTTGTAATCTTGATTGCTTTTTATTCCGGCACGTAATCCGTAAAAGAAATCGCCAGATCGGCTTTTTATGCCCAGATTTGTTACCAGCCCTTCTGTGTTGGAATGATATTGAGCATTATAATCACCTTCAATCTTTCCGTCTGCAGCAGGTTTTTCTTTGATGACATTAATCACACCGCCAACGGCATCCGAACCGTATAGCAAGGACGCCGGACCTTTGATGACTTCCACACGATCTACCCCGAACTCGTCTATGATGTATGGATGATTCTCCGAAAACTGGAAATTCTCCAGTTTAACTCCATTGTTCAACATTAAAATATTTGTCATGGATAAACCGCGGATAACCGGTTTGGCAACTCCGTCTCCTTTTGAAATCATATCTACGCCCGGTATTTGGGTCAACGACTTAATAAAAGAAGGAGAACCGGCTGAGGTGATGTCATTGTTATTTATACAATCTATTTTTATGGCGTTTTCGTGCTGCGTGGAATAAGTTCCGCCCGATACAACCACTTCATTGAGTTGAAACGATGTCGGTTCCATAAACACATTCAATGTGATATCCGATTTTGCCATATTCACAACTTTCACTACGGTCTTGTAGCCGACATATGAAAATTGAATCTTCAAATTGCCGTGAGGTAAATTCGTGAATGCATAATGTCCGGTACTGTCCGTTTGAGCTGCTTTGTTTTGTTCCAAATCATAAATCATTGCACCCGGCAAAGTTTTATTTGTTTTTTTATCAAACACACAACCGGTAATTCGATTTTGTGAGTAAGCTGTTCCGCTTATAACAATAAACATTGCTATAAGGATATAAAATATATATTCTTTTTTCATGAAAATCTATTTGTATTTTAACTTTTTAATAAGTTTAAGGGCATAACATCCCCTATAATAAAGAAAATTAGAAATATACAAATAGCGGAGGAGCTCTCGACGATTTTCTGCCATGATAGAGTATTGCATGTTTTTTGCGAATCTGTTTGCATATACAACAGATCGTAGTTACAAAAAACGAAAGATGAATAATGTCCGGAAGTAAATACGGCAGGTTCAGTAATTCGCAAAGAAGACATTTATGAAAATGAATGGCAAGAGAAGAATGGTGTCCAGTCTGGGGAATATGATTGATACATATTGTGCATACACCGTTGTCAACATTTTCCGCATGATGATGTGTATGGGTATACATAATTATTATCATAGGGATAAATAATGATAATAATATCCATGCAGAAATCTGTCCTTTTTTATTTCTTCTCATTCTACCTATTGTAAAAATGTCAACTTGTTGCTAGTTGTCGAACCACAAAGATAATGAACAATAGTTCGAATCAGTAAAGTTCGGGAGCAAATTTAACATGCTTTAATTGATGACAATTTGTTTCGGTGCTTTTGTAAAAAACAAGATTTATGGCTGTTTTTGATTCCATATTTTTTGGTTATTTCAAGAATTTTACCGAATATTGCACATCTGTCATGCATATATAAATTTATAGGAAAATACAATAAGTAAATAGCAATGTTTAGATTTTTAGTGATATTATCATGTTTCCTTTCAGTTTATTCATTACCTCTGAAAGCTCAGACTAACACGAAATTGATACTGGAGAAATTAGATTCTACCTTGTTTCATCGGAGCCAGTATGAAAATATCAAGCAACAGCAGATACTACAATTAAAGCGGTTACTTGTTTCTTCGGCTCACAGTTTGGAGCAGGAATATCAGGTGTTGGGTACGTTGGAATCCCAGTATCTGCAATATAATACGGATTCGTGCAAAAAGTATATTGATCGTAGAATGGAGGTTGCGCGTAAACTGAATAATCCTGATTATATTACCGAGGTGAAGTTGAATCTGGCGGAGTGGTACAAGAATACAGGACTGTACGGGCAGGCGTACGAGCTACTGAATACAACACGAAATCGATTACCCTCTCAGCTCAAGTCTTATTATTATATGACTTTTGCTTTCTATTATACGATGCTTCAGGAATATGTTCCTACGGAAGCTCTCAAAAAGAAATATCTGAAATTGTGCATGCTTTACCGTGATTCGGTGGTGAACGTGTCTCCGCCCGGCGACTTACAAAGTTTGTTGGCACAAGCGGATAATATGAGACTGTCCAATCGGCCGCAGGATGCAATAAGAATCGTAGAACCTTTATTGGAGAAGACGGATGCCGGGGATATTAATATTCGTTGGATAGGAGCCAATTTGGCACAGTGTTACTCATTGATGGGAAACAAGGACAAGGCTAAGTATTATTTTGCTCTTTCCGCCATTTCGGATGTTAAATATTGTGTGAAGGAGAACATGTCATTAAGAATTTTGGCGGTGATTTTGTTTCAGGAGGGTGATGTGCAG
>CAZKSK010000349.1:0-2754 GCA_964555225.1 uncultured Bacteroides sp. | reverse complement strand
ATGTTCCATCAGGTATGCCATTCCTTGAACAATTTCAGCAATACCTGCTTTATCATCTGCACCAAGTAAAGTAGTTCCATCTGTTACAATCAAATCTTCATCTTTATGATCAAGTAACTCAGGAAATTGAGTTGGCGAAAGTATTATTTTTTCACTTTCATTCAAAATAATATCTTTTCCATCGTAAGATTTTATTATACGAGGCTTTGGATTTTTTCCGCTCATATCGGGACTTGTATCCATATGGGAGATAAAACCGATGGTTGCTATTTCTTTATTTGTATTAGCAGGTAAAGTGGCAAATAAATAGCCATTCTCATCCAACAAAACATCTTCCAATCCAAGACATTTTAATTCATTCTCCAAATATTGCGCAAAAACCATTTGTTTCTGCGTACTCGGAGTTGTTTCAGACTCTTCACTCGATTGAGTGTCAAAATTAACATAATTCAAAAAACGTTCTACTAAAGTCATCATATATAATTTAAGGATTGATAAAATAAATCACAATAAAATCAAGGTTAGAATCATCAACAAAATAACCCCACATATGTAACCTGTCACCAAATATAATTCTAAAATCTTTATTTACAAAATTGTAAACAAAGATTTTACTTCCTTTAAAAAAAGAAAAAATACGGTTTCATCACAAAATACAATTATAAACTGTATTTCAAAAACCTCCTATTAACTTTTTGCTGAATGACTCATATACAATATTAATTTCTCTTTATATATTTCTTCATTCCTTCAGTAAAACAAGTTTCCAATTTTCCTTTTTTATTTTCATAAATGAAATAACCGTCCAAACCGGGAGTTCGTTGACAAATAGCCATAGCCGAATCAACACCTAAGACCATAAAAGATGTAGCATATGCATCAGCCGTTGCACAATTAGGCGCAATTACAGTGGAACTAAGCAAACTATGCTGAACAGGATACCCCATTCTCGGGTCAATGGTATGAGCATATTTTTTCCCATTCTTGTAATAAAAATTTCTATAATTTCCACTAGTAGCCATTCCTATATTAGTAACATCTAAAATCGTTTCAATTTCAGTATTAACGGCCAATGAATCATCTATAGGCTTATTGACTCCTATTCTCCAATTCTCATCCTTGCTATTGACACCTTTTACTACTATTTCCCCTCCTATTTCAATCATATAATTCTTAATTCCTTTTCTATCAAAAAAACGGGCTACAACATCACTACCAAAACCTTTAGCAATAGCACTACAATCTAACATAGTACGAGGATCGTCTTTCACAATTTTCCCATTTTCAAATCGAACCTTATGATAACCGACAAATTGACGAATACTATCTACCATAATGCGGTCTACATTCATTTTTTTCTTAAAGCCAAAGCCCCATACATTTACCAAAGGAGCTACAGTAATATCAAAGGCACCATGTGTTTTTGCAGAAACCTGTTCAGCCAAATTAAACACATATAAAAAGAAAGAATCAGGCACTACATTCTCATTCCTGTTTATCTTAGATATAATACTTGACTCTTCAAATGGGCTCAAAGACATATTCACTTTATTCAATTCAGACTCCAATTCTGTCTTTAAATCTTGAGGATACTGATAGGTCGCTGAATAAAAAGTACCAAAAACAGTACCTTGATCACTCTGATAAATAGCAGCCTCTTTTCTACTGCGATTTAATATTATCAAACTCCCTATTATAAGTACAAGTAAAAAAATTACCTGACCAATTTGTTTATATCTCTTACTCATAGTCTATTATTTAAATTATACCTAAATGTTCCAAAAGAATTTTAGAACCAATAACAATCAAAATTAAACCACCAATCATGCCTACTGGCCAATTAAATCTTTTACCAATGAACACTCCGATAAAAGAACCAATTAATGCAAATACAAAAGAGACCAGACCTATTACACTTATCGGATAAAGAATCAAATTAAACTTATTCATTCCCAAACAAGCAAAACTAATCCCTATAGCTAATGCATCTATGCTCGTAGCGACAGCAAGTGTTAAAATTACCTTCAAAGAAATCGGAGCAAAATGAGCCTCATCCTTATCTCCTCTTATATCTTCCCAGATCATCCTTCCACCTAAAAAAAGCAAAAGTCCAAAAGCTATCCAATGATCAAAATTTTCAATTAATGAACGGAATTTATTTGTAAGCCCCCATCCTATCACAGGCATTACAGCTTGAAAAAAGCCAAAACAAAATGACATAAGACCAATCGTTTTCCATTCAATTTTTTTTAATATGATTCCGCTCGCTATACTTACGGTAAAACAATCCATTGCTAAAGCCACAGCTAAAAACCAAATCTCAAAACTCCCCATATTCCTATTTGTTTACTTCTTTCTTTAAAGACTCTACAGCTTGTAAAGCTTTTTGTTTACCTGATTTCCAAAAAGGTAAATCAATTACGATATCATAAGTAAACCCAAAAGTACTTTTTTTATAATTGCCATATCCCGGAACATACCAAGGATTGGAATTTAATGATTCAGTAGTACTTAATCTTAACTTATAACGTAATGTCCACCCCATATGAAGAATACTTGTAATTTTAGATTGAAGTCCGATGACAAATTCACCCCAACTCATATTACCTTTCACACCATTAAAAGCAAAAGGGACTTTATTTCCCCATATAGGATCGACCAGATCAGGTGAATCAACATCATATTTAAACGGACTAAAAGCATACCTCACCCCCCCATAAACATAACTTGTCTGGTGCTTTTTATAGAAAAAAT
>CAZKSK010000348.1:0-2760 GCA_964555225.1 uncultured Bacteroides sp. | reverse complement strand
CTACCTTTGCTGCGGTCAAGCCCTGGAGGATTCGAAGGGAGCTGGCCGTATAGGACTTACCCATTTTTCTTTTGCGGGTGCAAAGTTAGTAGCTCTTTTTGAATTATACAAGCCTTTTGATAAAGATTTTTTATTTTATTTACAAGTAATTGATTTTGTTATAAATACGTGTTATAATAATTCTATGATTATTTCTACAATGGATTAAATTGAAGGATAGCAATGCTTTTTAATTTTAATTTGTATAAGTCTATGGAAAGTTAATACTTTTATTCGTAAATTTGTGCACAATTAATTATAATAGCAGATGAGTGAAAATAAATCAACTGTAAATTCGGGTGCGATGCGTTATGGAACAAGAATGGGCTTGTTTATGATTGTCGCCTTTTGTTTGTACGTAGCGGGCTTGCGTTATTCGCCGATTTGGGGTATCCTTTCATTTTTTGTAATTGTATATATTCCTTTTGGATTTTTTGGAGGTTTATTGATGTGGCGTTTTGTACAGAATAAAGGAGAAGCTAGATTTTTGAAATTGTTACTTTTTGGTTTACTGACTTTTATGTATGGTTCCCTTCTTTGTTCTGTTGCTTATTATATTTATTTTCAATATTTAGACCATGGATTTATTATGCAGAATATTCTAAATATTTTATCTGAAAAGGATAGTAGGAATATGATGATACAAATGACATCATTACAACAAGTTGAACAAATGGATGCAACTATAAAGCAGCTGGCTTCTTTTACACCGATTCAGATAACGATACAACTAATGAATATTAATTTTTTGTTTGGAAGTTTTTTGGCATTAGTGTCAGCTATTATTGTTGCAAATATTAAGGAACCTGCTATTGTTAGTCGTTTTAGGGATAAAATCAATAAGATTAAACGAGATCGAGATAATGTGGATTAAGAATAACAAAGAATAGAGATATGGATATTTCAGTAGTAATACCTCTGTTTAACGAAGAGGAATCTTTATCGGAACTTTATGCGTGGATAGATAGAGTAATGAAATTAAATGGTTTTACCTATGAAGTTATATTTGTAAATGATGGAAGTACGGACCAATCATGGAATGTGATCTCTAATTTAAAGAAGGCAAATCCAGACTTTATTCATGCTATTAAGTTTAGAAGAAATTATGGAAAATCGCCGGCTTTGTATTGTGGCTTTGATATGGCTCAGGGTGATGTAGTAATTACAATGGATGCAGATTTGCAGGATAGTCCTGATGAAATTCCTGAATTATATAGAATGATTAGGGAAGAAGGATATGATTTAGTTAGCGGTTGGAAGCAAAAACGATATGATCCATTGAGTAAAACACTTCCCACTAAGTTATTTAATGCAACAGCTCGTGCTGTTAGTGGCATTCATAATCTTCATGATTTTAATTGCGGTTTAAAGGCTTATCGTTTGGACGTTGTTAAAAATATTGAAGTGTATGGTGAAATGCATCGATATATTCCTTATTTGGCAAAAAATGCGGGTTTTAAAAAAATAGGAGAAAAAATTGTTCATCACCAAGCACGTAAATATGGACATAGTAAGTTTGGATTAAATAGATTTATTAACGGTTATCTTGATTTACTTTCGTTATGGTTTTTGAGTCGTTTTGGAGTAAAACCAATGCATATTTTTGGTTCTTTAGGTTCCTTGATGTTTGTTTTGGGATTTATTTCCAGTATTATAATAGGAGCAGAAAAGCTTATAGCCATGTACAGCGGAGAACCTTATCGCTTGGTCACCGAGTCCCCTTATTTTTATTTGGCACTTACTACGATGATTATAGGAACGCAGTTATTTCTTACGGGTTTTCTAGGAGAACTTATCAGCAGAAATTCTCAGGAACGTAATCATTATAAGATTGAAACAAGATTATGAAGATATATCATTTCAAAATGAGTAGAAGTGGAAGCCTAATAGGACTATTCTTAACTATTGTGTTACCAGGTTTCTTATATTCCAGTTGTAATAATGGTAATGATTGTGTGATAGATAATGTGTCATATGCCCGTTTTAATTTTTACGATAAAACCAATACAAGTATTAAATTAAATGCGACAATAACTGTAACTGCTGCCGGTACAGATTCGGTTTTGGTTAATCAGGAATCTGATGCTACAGGATTGGAACTACCTGTTAGCTATACAGGTCTTATAGATACTTTTATTGTTAAATATACTGATCTGATGCGCGATACGATTTTTATGACGCATACTAATATTCCTTATTTTATTTCAATGGATTGCGGTATGGCCATGTATCATTTGGTTGAAGATGTAAAATGTACTCACTATGCTATAGATTCTATTAAATTGGTTAATCCCCAAATAAATTTTGATACTAATGAGAATTTCAAAATATATTATTCAACTCTTATTTCTGAGTAGTCTATTGTTTATGACAATATTACCTTTGCAGGGGCAAGAACGGAAAATTACTAAATATGTGCCAGGCAAGGATGATATAGAAAAGAAACAGGAGAAATTAGATTTGGGACCGTTGTTTCAAGGTGTATCTGCATATGCGGATGTTTATGGATTGGTAGGAAACATTTTTGGCAATGATTATACAAGTTCTGAATTTGGTTTTGAAGTAAATTTGAAAAATCGTTTTTTTCCTGTTTTCGAAATGGGATATGGAAAATCAAATTATACAGATGATGATAATAGTATTCATTATAAGACATCTTCTACATATTTTAGAGTGGGTATGAATTATAATTTTTTCTATAAAAAGCATCAGACAAGTTAT
>CAZKSK010000347.1:0-2761 GCA_964555225.1 uncultured Bacteroides sp. | reverse complement strand
TTATCGATGCCATAAGAACCATATTCATTTTCCACCTGAACCATAATAATAGGGCCACCATTCTGTATCGTCAGCGGAGCTAACTGTTTGCCGACTTCATTCTCAAAAATCCTTACACGCTCCATAAAATAGGGATCCTGCTCACGTAAACGAATATCCTTTTTTTTCAATAGCCACCAAGGAAGTCCTCCCATTTCCCACTCAGCACAAACATAAGGTCCGGGACGAACGATAACAAACATACCGTTTTTTTGGGCTAAACAACAGAAAGCGGCTACATCATTATTTCCGGTAAAATCGAATTTACCTTCCTGTTGTTCATGAATATTCCAAAAAACATACAGACAAAGCGTATTCATGCCTAAAGCCTTACACATCTTAATACGCTGATCCCAATATGCACGAGGAATACGAGGATAATGCACCTCCGCCGCCTTCACGACAAAAGGCTTTCCATTCAGCAGAAAAGTCTTATTGCCTACAGTAAAATTTCCACTTTCCGGCTTAGCCTTTACAGACAAAAAAGACAGAAATAAAAATATACCTGTAAGCACCAACGACTTTATGGCTACAGAACTTTTCATAGAATACGATTTAATCATCAATTATTTTTTCTTGATATTAGCCTGTTCCAACCCATAATGTTTCTTGTCATCAAGAAGTTTCAAACCTACAGCAATAAGAATCGCCACTACTCCGAAACTGGCAAAGATAATCATAGGGACAGTATAATCAACACTACCATTCTGTGCTGTATATGATTCTATACATTGTCCCATAAGCATTGGAACAAGCATCAATCCGATATTTTGAATATAAAAAATGATAGCATAGGCACTACCCAACTGTTTCATCGGAATAATCTTCGGCACACTCGGCCACATGGCACTAGGAACAAGAGAAAAAGCAATTCCCAACAAGACCATGATAATTATGGCAAACCATACTGTATTGAGCACCGGAAGAGCAAAACATATATGACAAACAGTCAATAATAAACTACCTAAAATCATTAATGAAGCACCCTTTCCTATACGGTCATAAATAGTACCGAAAACAGGAGTCAGAATAATTGTTCCATAAGGTAATATGGAAGGAATCCATCCGGCCCATTTAGCACTGACGCCATACTTGTTTACCATTAAATCCGAAGCAAACTTCAAGAATGGGAATACACCACTATAGAATAATAAGCACAAGAAAGCGATCAACCAAAATCCGGGATTTTTAAAGATAACCCCAAGATCCGAGAATTTGAACTTCTCATCTTCACTCCCATTTCCAGCTCCAGCTTCTTGTGATATAGATGCATCAAGTTTTTTATCCATTACAATATAAACAAAGAAAGATAAAAAGCTGATAAGCAATAGAACAGCACCGAAAAGTATTGGAGTAGAAAGTTTGTGGAATTCAAGAGCGATCATCGGGCTCACACTAAGTGCCGCAGCAGTTCCGAGACGAGCTAAACCTACTTGCACCCCCATAGCAAGAGCCAGTTCATGACCTGTGAACCATTTAGTAATAATTTTTGAAACAGTAATACCCGTAATTTCACAACCCATACCGAAAATAGCAAAACCCAAAGAAGCCACAAGAACTTGAGTCTTTGCCGGTGATGGAATTAACCCGAATAAAGTAAAATCAAGAGAAATGGTCCCTTCAGGAGAAATAAAACCGATGGCATAATATTTTATCACCGCTCCGATAAACATAAAAGCCGTAGCCATTATACCTGTAAAGCGTATACCCATTCGGTCAAGTATAAGCCCTCCAAAGAAAAGCATCAACAGGAAAATGTTGATAAAGCTATAAGATCCGGCAAAGAAACCATACTCAGTAGAAGACCAACCCATTCCCCCCTGTTCGGCCGACTGTTTAAGAATTGTAGATAGTGGTGATGCCACATCGGTAAAAAAGTAACCCATCATCATAGTAAAAGAAACGATGAGTAAGGCTCCCCATCGTGCGTTACGAGAGTCACTTAATTTTTTTTGAATTTTTTCTGCTACCATAAAAGTTTTTGTAATAAATCGTTAGTAAAATTGAGAGCAAAGTTACAATAAATACCTAATACAACCTCACATAATGATAAGAAAAAAGGATAACTTTTAATAAAAAGTCATCCTTTTTTCTTATTTTATAACTAAATGATTATTTCTTACGAACATTTTTATAACGATTCATGAATTTATCAACACGTCCTGCGGTATCAACCAGTTTGTTCTTGCCTGTATAGAAAGGATGAGAAGAACTGGAAATTTCAAGTTTAACCAACGGAAATGTCTCACCTTCATATTCTACAGTATCTTTAGTTGTTACTGTTGACTTAGTAAGAAACATGTCACCGTTTGACATATCCTTAAATACGACGGGACGATAATTGTCCGGATGAATTCCTTTTTTCATATCTTAATTAATTTTTTATTCCGATTAATATAGGTGGTAACTCTATATATGTAATGGCTGATTCAGGGTGCAAAGGTAACTTAAAAAAAACATCCTGCAAAATATTTCATAGAAAATTTTATTAACTGTTTTTCTCATCAATCCAAAGCAAGAACAAACAAGCCTACTTTACATCATCCATAAGACTAAATGTAGTTAATTAAAACAGTTAACTCATATATACAATTATCGTATCACATATGTGATACGATAATCTCACGTATGTGGCATGCATATACCACGAATGTGATACATGAGTTTCACATTCGTGATTCTAATATGAATTATAAATCGGACTATTACATAATTGGTATCC
>CAZKSK010000346.1:0-2784 GCA_964555225.1 uncultured Bacteroides sp. | reverse complement strand
ATAAGGAAGTTTTCCCTTTAATTAAAGAGAATAAAATCTGGCTTGGTACTGGAATGGGACGATGGATTTCTGGATTTATTGTGCCTAAGTCATATGAATTATATGGTACAGAAACTCGAATAGATAAAGATGGGACACGAATTGTTGCTACAAACAATTGTCTTTGGTTTACTAATTTAGATCATGGAAAGAGACATCAACCGTTACCTTTAATGACTATGTGTGATAACATTAAATTCAGTTCCCATAAGGAAATTAGAGGAAAAGAATACAAAAAATATGATAATTATGATGCAATAGAGGTTCCTTATACGGATTCAATTCCTAGTGATTATGATGGTGTGATGGGTGTACCAATTACTTTTTTAGATAAATATTCTCCAGAACAGTTTGATATTATTGGTATGGCAGAAGATAATGGACGAGGTTTTTCTGGAGGAGTAATGATTGACCCTAAAGGTAACCCTCATGCTACTTTACCAAGTGGTAAGCACATGTATAAAAGAATATTTATTAAACATAAAAAATAAAATGAGAACCACCCTGAGAACAGACATTACTGTCAAAGATATATGTGAAGGCTTTGTCTATAATGAACTTGAAGGCAAGGGGCTTTTTGGCTTGTCTGGTAAATTAACAATCCAACCTGAATATCAACGTAATTATATTTATGCAGATGGGAAAAAGGATGTAGCCGTAATTGATTCATTACTTAAAAAATACCCTCTGGGGTTAATATATTTTGTGAAAGTAAATGAAGATAAGTTTGAAATTTTGGATGGTCAACAGCGTATTACAAGTTTCGGGCGATATGTTACCAATAAATTTGCCTACAAAGATGAAAACGGTATGGAGCAATATTTTGATGGTATTGCAGCAGATAAAAAGGCTAAAATCTTAAATACGAAACTCACTATTTATGAATGCGAAGGCGAAGAAAGTGAAATAAAGAACTGGTTTCGAACCATAAATATAGCTGGTGTTCCACTAAACGATCAAGAATTAAATAATGCAATTTTTTCTGGGCCTTTTGTCACGCTTGCGAAAGCGGAGTTTAGTAATAGCCAGAATGCAAATATACAGAAATGGGGTACATACATAAAAGGTAGTGTAAACCGACAGGCTTTTTTAGAAATGGCGTTAAACTGGGTGAGCAAAGGTAATATTGTTGATTACATGAGTAGCCATCGCTATGACAAAAACATAAATGAATTAAAAACTTACTTCACAACTGTTATAGATTGGGTTTCAACTGTTTTTCTTGATGTAGAAAAAGAGATGTGCGGACTTGAATGGGGCAGACTTTATGAAACTTATCATAATGAAGCATATGATCCTAAAAAAATATCACTACAAGTTCAAAACTTATATGGTGACCCATACGTAAAAAATCGTAAAGGTATTTTTGAGTATATCCTTGGGAATTCAGTGGATACTAAATTACTCGATGTAAGAGTTTTTGACGAAGCGACAAAAAAATCAGTGTATAAGACACAGACGGTTAAAGCTGAAGCTAAAGGTGAATCGAATTGTCCTCTTTGTGCTTTTGGGCATGATTCTAATAAAACCAAAATATGGTCCCTCTCAGAAATGGATGCTGACCACGTATCAGCTTGGAGCAATGGCGGTGTGACAGACATAAAAAATTGTCAAATGTTATGTAAAACTCATAATAGAGCAAAAGGAAATAAATAAAAGGCAAAGAAGAATAGACTCAGTGTAGATCATTACTGGTTTATAAACGATTAGTAAGTTAATTATATGTATCTATTTTATTTCGATTTGAAATAAAACAACCACACAATTTTTCACTATGTCATAGAATTTACCTTTGGATGTTGGATTTGGCTATAAGTTATTTATATAACAGATTACAATATATGAACTAGATTTGAAAGTTTTATCGTTCAATACTGCAGCAATGGCATGTTATAAAAAGTTGAGCTTCATTGAATCAGATATATTGGATAGAATTGATCCGATAACTGGAAAATCTTTTCGGCTTTTTACTATGAGAAAAAGAATAAACAATAGAATGTAATTTCTTTCAAATTTTCGGTAATCTATTAGAAAAAAGGTATATTTGCAAGACAAAAGAATTTTATTCTTTTCTAAATCTAATGGAAAAACAATTAACTTACAAACAAAATGAAAAAGACTCTACTTTTTACTTTTTTACTATGTTCATTCTTCATAGTAAAGGCTCAAACAGAACAGGGTGTAAAGGCAATAACCGACGAAGAATTTGAAGCTTTGGCGCCTACGCCTCCTATGGGTTGGAACAGTTGGAACAAATTCGGATGTAACGTCAGTGAAAACATGATCATGGGGATGGCGGATGCCATGGTGTCTTCGGGTATGAAAGACGTGGGTTATCAATATATAGTAATTGACGATTGCTGGCAAGTGGGTCGTGATAAGGACGGAAACATTATTGCCGATCCTAAGCGTTTCCCTCATGGAATCAAGTATGTTGCCGATTATATTCACAGTAAAGGGCTGAAATTCGGTATTTATTCTTGTGCAGGTTCCTTAACTTGTGCCGGTAGACCGGGTGGTAGAGGATATCAGTTCCAAGATGCCCGTCAGTATGCGGCATGGGGAGTTGATTATTTGAAATATGACTGGTGCAACAGTGAATATCAAAATTCGAAGGCTGCCTATAAAACCATGAGTGATGCTTTAAAGGCAAGTGGACGTCCTATCGTTTTCAGTATTTGTGAATGGGGTTCTACCCAACCTTGGTTATGGGCAAAAGGTATAGGCCAGCTTTGGAGAGCAACG
>CAZKSK010000345.1:0-2788 GCA_964555225.1 uncultured Bacteroides sp. | reverse complement strand
AGCTACTACCGGAATTTTCATCTCTTCGCACCACTTATCTATTTGTTCACAAATACCGGGATTCAAATCGTACTTGTTCACAATTACTGACATTTGAACGGAAAAACGGCAAACAACTTCAATTACACGTTTCATATCAAGAAAGCCTGAAATTGTTGGTTCTGTTACTACTACAACCTTATCGACTCCTGTAATGGTTGATATAACCGGACAGCCAATACCCGGAGGACCGTCGAGTATAACTGTATCATAACCATAATCCTCTACATATTTCTTTGCCTTCTCTCTCAATAGATTTACCATCTTCCCGGAATTTTCTTCTCCGGGAGCTAAACGACCATAAACCATATTGCCATAACGAAAGGTTCCGGCATACATACGGCTTTTATCTGCAGGAATCATCTTTATTGCCTGAACAGGACAGACACGAGAGCACAGGTAACACCCATCACAAGCGGATTCTGAGATTCTAATTTTACCATTGACTTTGGATATAGCATCAAAACGGCAAAGATCAATGCATGTGTTACAGTTAGTACATTTATCGTTGTTTACTACAGCATGACTACCGGACACAAAGACTTCCTCTTCTTTACACAATGGTGAAAACAGCAAATAGAGGTTTGAAGCATCCACATCACAATCAACAACTACTGCCGATTTTGCAACTGAAACAAAAGCGGAACTTATGCTCGATTTGCCTGTACCTCCTTTACCACTAATTACTGCTATTTCCATAACTAACTATATTATTTACTATATCTTCAAATATCACCTGTAACGAACTTAATTCTTTTACTGCAATTCTACCTTCTGAATAAAGAAAAGCAACTTTTTTATTGAATGGTATTTCGCCCAACAATGGAATTGATTCTTTTTCCAGATACTGATAAACATCTCTGTTTCCCAGTCCGGCCCTATTCACTACAACTCCCATTTCTTTACCCATTGTTTTCAGAGTGTCAACGGTTTGTTTTAAATCACTCAATCCAAAAGGTGTAGGCTCTGTTACTAAGACTACAAAATCGGCATGTGAAGCTGTTTGTATAAACGGACAAGCTGTTCCCGGAGGAGAATCCAGTATCACATAATCTGCATTTTGCTGATTGGCTTGTTTCACAGCCATTTTTACAACCGATTTGATTATAGGAACCGGAGATGAAACTCCCGGAGTCATTTTTGCTTCGAACATGCATGCACCATCATCATCTGTTTTATAAGATGTAACCTTTCCTATAAACTTATAGGAGTCTCTTATTGCTGAGTAATTACAAGCAACTGAGCAGGCAGCACATCCATGACAAAGATCATCGAGCAACTGAATTTTATTCATTGCCGGTAAAAAGAAAATAGCATGGTAATTGCAGTATTCGGCACACTTTCCACATAGAACACAATTAGAACGGTCGAGAACCGGTCTATATTCTGTTACAACGTCCTCACTTAGCTTTTTAACGGGAAAGAATATAAATGAATTGGGAGCCTCTGCATCACAATCAACCAATAAAGAAGAATAGCCCATTTGACGAAGCGAGTAAAACAAGTTCGTTGAAAAAAATGTTTTACCCGTACCGCCTTTACCACTAGCTACAGCTATGTTCATGCTCATGATGATTACATGTATTGGCTCCGGTAATTAAGTTCCCTTTGATAAAATCGAGCACTAATTCTTTAGGCTCCTTTTTCTCTGCACCAACATGTAAATCAATGTTCTGCTGACGGAATAGTTGTTTTGCTTTCTCTCCCATACCACCGGCTATAACAATTGATACACCCTTACCTGCTACCCAGGCAGGATAAAGACCCGGTTGATGTTCGGGAGGAGTAATCTGTTCTTCCTTAACTATTTTATTGTTTTCCAAATCGGCTACATAAAAATATTCACAATGACCAAAATGTTCACATAACATACCATCCTCTACAGGTATTGCAATTCTTTTATTCATATTCTATCTTATTATTTAAGTTTGTCACTACTTTTTAAACGTTTCTTATCTCCTTCTCCGCCACCGGAATGTCTTCTTTTTCCTTCACCTTTTCCAAGCTTTTCTAAGAGTTCTTCTTTTGTATGCTCAGCACAATTACCCAATTGGCGTCCGGTTCCTGAGCCTCTTCCTTCGGGGCCTGTTCCATCTAAACGTGGCATAGTTTTATGAATTTAATGTTTTAATAGCTGAATAATATCTTCGATTATTTTATCATCGTCTTTAACCACAATCATCTGAATTTTCAGTTCTACCAACAGTGATTTTATTTTAAAACCAAACTCTCCTGATACGATCTTCTCTACAGGAACTGAAGCTACTAACTGTACAGAGGCTGGTCCGGCTCCTTCTTCAGCATCTTTATTTGGGTTAGGAATAAATTCCACTTTTTCAGTCAGTGTGTCGTAGATTGCAAAAAACGAACAACGACCAAAACGCTTATCCAGAGTACTTTTTAATGTATTTCCGGAACTTGTTATTGCTACTTTCATATTCTATTTCTAATTACATTTTTTCTTGATTTTTCTGGCACATACGTCCTCTTTTTCGCTTATTGGAACAATGTCCGCGGCCGCAACCGCTTTTACCTAAATATGTGAATTCACCTTTTTCTTCTTTCGAAAGGTTATCGTAATTTTGAATATCACGACTTCCACACAAAGGACATATTTCTATCTGCTTTTCTTCGGCTGGATTATTAAAGAAGCAATTACATGAACAGCAGGAATACCATTCATTATCGAAACAAACCTTACCTCCTTCAATAATGATATTTCGACCTTCAACAAATGCCTGAGCTATTT
>CAZKSK010000344.1:0-2790 GCA_964555225.1 uncultured Bacteroides sp. | reverse complement strand
GAAACTATTTTGAGAGCACTAAAATAGACCTTATTATTGAAAACTTAAAAATTGTTGCAAAGTTTTTTTAAGATAATAAAAAACCAGCTAAAAATGATAATGGTTATGTTATATGGACTAAAATATTCTGAATACTTGCTTTGTTAATTCAAATATTGAACATATCTTTGCAAACTCGATAGAGTGTACTGAGTTTTCAAAGGTAGAAAGAAAAAAGGAAAGTCTAAAAGGATGAATTTGTTAAATAAAAAAACAATACTGTCATTACTCTTTATACTGATTGGAATAAAGAGCTTAATGGCTCAACAAATTACCGGGACGGTAGTAGATGCAGATACCAATGAACCTATTCCATATTTAAATGTTTATTATGAAGGTAAAGGTGTAGGTAGTATTACGAATGACGATGGACATTATTCTGTTCCTACACACACTGGATGGACTAAATTGACATTTTCTTCAGTAGGTTATGTCACTAAAATTATAACCGTTGTTCCCGGGAAATCACAAAAAATAGATGTTAAAATCAAATCGGAAAACATCTCCATGAGCGAAGTGGTGGTTAAACCTAAACGCGAAAAATATAGCCGTAAAAACAATCCGGCAGTAGAAATGATGAAAAAGGTTATTGCAGCCAAGAAAGAGAGTGATTTGAGTGCCAATCCTTATTATCAATATAATAAATATCAAAAAATCACATTATCTCTGAATGATATTAAACCGGAAAGTTTGAATAATGGAATGTTTAAAAAATATCCCTTTTTAAAAGATCAGGTTGAAACTTGTCAAGAAACGAATAAATTAATTCTTCCTATTTCAGTGGACGAAACAGTTTCTCAGAAAATATATCGAAAAAGTCCTAAATCAGAGAAAACAATTATTAAAGGACAAAATTCTACCGGAGTCAATGAATTGTTCAATACGGGTGATATTCTGACAACTACATTAAAAGATGTGTTCACAGATGTAAATATTTATAATAATGACATTCGTTTGCTTCAGTATCCGTTTACCTCACCCATTTCCTCCAGTGGAGCGATCTCTTTCTACAAATATTACATCATGGACACACTCTATGTAGAAAAAGAAAAATGTTTCCATCTGACTTTCGTACCGCAAAATTCTCAAGATTTTGGATTTACCGGCCATTTATATATTCTGGCTGATAGCAGTTATCAAGTAAAACGTTGCATACTTAATTTACCCAAAAAGAGTGATGTAAACTTTGTCGATAATCTTTCAATAATTCAGGAATTTGAACAATTGCCTTCAGGTGAAAGAGTATTGAAGACAGATGATATGATTACCGAACTTACCTTCGGAAAGATGTTTCAAAAATTTCAAGTCAGACGAACAACAAAATACTCAGATTTTGCTTTCGATGATTTACCAAAACAGTTATTCCGAAGAAAAGGGAGCGAACTTAAAGAAGCAGATGCGATGATGAGGGATAACACTTTTTGGAATCAATACAGACAAGTTCCGCTTACTAAATCTGAAAATTCCATGGGTTCATTTATTGACAATTTAGGAAAAATAAAAGGTTTCAGATATATCATTTTCGGTATGAAAGCTTTTGTCGAAAATTTTGTAGAAACAGGAAATCCAAGTAAATTGGATATTGGTCCTGTAAATACTATGGTAACAAGCAATTTCGTAGATGGTCTTCGTCTCAGAGCCAGTGCACAAACTACAGCCAATCTAAATAGACATTTATTTCTGAAAGGTTATACTGCCTATGGATTTAAGGATAAAAAATGGAAATATAGCGGAACCATGGAATATTCTTTCAATAAAAAAGAATATTTGCCACGCGAATTTCCAAAAGATTTGCTAAGTTTTACTTATCAATATGATGTTATGTCACCCGTAGATAAATTTCTACAAACGGATAAAGACAATATTTTTGTTGGGCTTAAAACGTCTACTGTAGACCAGATGATGTATGTTCGCAGTGCCGAATTGAAATATGAAAAAGAAACACAATATGGTTTAACTTTAACGACTAGCATGAAAAATGCGAATGATGAACCTACAGGAAACCTGACATATACAAAAATGAATGGTAATTTAGTACATGATATCACAACATCTGAAATTTCAGTGGGACTGCGTTATGCTCCCGGAGAAACATTTATCAATACCAAACAACGTCGTTTACCAATTAACTTGGATGCCCCTGTATTTTCTATCACCCATACGATGGGATTCAATGGGATCCTTGGAGGAGAATATAAATATAATCTTACTGAAATCAATCTATATAAACGTATATGGTTGAATTCTTTCGGAAAAATCGATACTTATATAAAAGGCGGAGCTCAATGGAACAAAGTTCCATTCCCCTTATTAATTATGCCAGCTGCTAATAACTCCTACGTTATTCAATATGAGACATTTAATCTTATTAATAACATGGAATTCCTTAACGATAGATATGCATCTCTGGACATAGCATGGGATATGAACGGGAAAGTACTAAATCGTATACCATTATTAAAGAAACTGAAATGGCGTGAATACATCGGATTCAAAATGTTATGGGGAAGTTTGACAGATAAAAATAATCCATATCTAAATCCTAATGACACGGAACTTTTCCAATTCCCAATGAGAGACGGTCATTACACAAGTTTTATTATGGACAATAAAAGACCATATATGGAATTCTGTGCAGGAGTACATAACATATTCAAGATTTTACATATTGAATATGTACGGCGCCTTAATTATCTAAACGATTACGGAGCCCATAAAGACGGTATCCGTTTTATGGTTAGAATGACATTC
>CAZKSK010000343.1:0-2808 GCA_964555225.1 uncultured Bacteroides sp. | reverse complement strand
ATATCACCTATCAGATCCTCAATGAGAAGGCGGAGACGATTCCCGGGCTTTCAGAAAGCATGAATAAGTTAATCCTGAGATGTATAAAGAAAGAATACACAAAAAGATTCCAAACCTTTGATAGCATTTTGGAATTATTGAAGAATAACAAAGATTACAAAAGATCAATTGTGAATAATAAACAAAATGATTACGAAGACAATAAAAGAAAAAATAAGTCATCCATTGTTACAATGAAGTTTATAGAAGGGGGGAAGATTAATAAGGTAATAAAATATAGAAATAAAGAAAAAATCCATTACAAGAAAATTACTGAAGAATCATTTTTGATGAGCGAGTTCCAAGTTAACCAAAATATATGGAGTGAAGTCATGGGAACTGAACCTGCCTGTTTCAAAGGAGAATATAGACCAATTGAGAATATATCTTGGATTGAAGCCATAGAATTTTGCAATAAATTAAGTCAAAGAGACAAACTTGAACAGGTTTACATAATAAATAAAGAATCTATAATTTGTGATTTTTTAAAAACCGGATACCGTTTACCCACTGAAAATGAGTGGGAGTTTGCAGCAAGAGGAGGGGTTAAAAGTTTAGGGTATATTTACTCTGGTAGCAATAATCTCGAGAATATTGGATGGTTTTCAAAGAATAGTACACAGCAAACACACATATGTGGACAAAAAAAAGAAAATGAACTTGGTTTATATGATATGAGTGGAAACGTTATGGAGTGGTGTTGGGAAAATAATAAAAAAACAATTAATTTAGAAAATTTAAAACCATTTCGTGGGGGAAGCTGGAATTCTAGCAAAACGAGTTGCCGGTTGGCAACAAGACAAAGACGTGAACAAAATTGGAAAAGAAATACTATTGGATTTCGAATTTGTAGAAGTATAAAAAACAATAACAATAATAAAAATGAATCAAAAAAAAGTGAGGGTCATTTCTCTTTAAGAAAAAGATTAAAGAAATCATTTAAAATTACAAAACCAATCTATTTAAAGAAATTATGGAACACCATAAAAAAAAATCAGTTGAAGTATTACAATATCGGAAAGAAAATAATAACAAATAAAAAGAACATTGATTACTTATGGACGATATTAGGCTCCTTGGGTATTGTAACTGGTATAATCGTTAGTTTTGCGACATCAAATATTGAATTAATCTACAAAAATATCTTTCTTTATGGGTTTGGTGGTATATCATTAGGTTTGTGCTTTAAGAAATTATTTTTGTTTTTGATTCCGATTTTGGCTTTTTTAATTTTGGGATTGATATTAGGTGTGAGAAACATTGATATAGTATTAATATTTTCTGTGGTATCCCCAATTATTGCCTATTTACGTTCGTATGAATTTTTTAAAGTAAACTCATGGTTGATATTAGGAGTGATATTTCCGGTTTTATCGTTTCTCTCACCTGACTCAATGTCGGTTCCAATATTATTAGTACTTGGAGTATATACTGGTATGATAGTTAGAATACCATGGATATTATCCTTCCCTATTATAGGGGTGATTTTAGGAATAGTATTTGATATTCATCCAATACCTTTGATAACTTTAGTCCTTGCCTCTGTAATTTTGTTTTTTTATTTGGTTAGGGGTTATTGGTATTGAAATGAAAAAATGAACTTTATTAAGGAAAGATGCAGTTTAACATGCGAAATGACTAAGTATTGTATAGGCCTTAGTGTACTTTAATGTGTCATTACTTTGAATAAGATCCCACGCACTTATCCCGTTATTAGTCTTAACCAGAGGATCTGCTCCATGATCAAGTAGGAAAAGAATATTTTCAGAAGTCTCGTTGGTAGATACTGCATAATGAAGAGGCGTAAAACCATGAATATTTTGAACATTGACATCAAAACCATAAGTGATGATCATAGAAATCATATCTACGCTATTATCAACTTCAAATAAAGTTGACCATACGGGAGTTTCCTCATCTATAAGTTGATTAAGGTTAGCACCAAATTTCAATAGAATGGGAATAGTATGACAATTCCGAAGCTGAAAAGCAAATACAAGGGGCGGGGCTCCCTGAGCGTCTTTTTCATCAACATTAGCTCCCAAGGTGAGAAGTTCTTGTACAAAAGAAATTTTATTTAATATAATGGCATAAATGAGCGGTGTTGGTACTTCAATACTATGGGCGTTGATATTAGATCCAAGAGCAACAAGTTCTTTAATAATTTGAGGATTATTATTAAAAATGACTGCTGAATGAAGAGGTGTTTCTCCTTCGGTATTTAAGATATTAATATCAATACCGGCATTAACCATTGGTCGAATAAGATTATGATTAGTATGAAATTTTACTGCAATATGAAGTGGAGTATCACCTTCACAAAGCTCTGTAAAGCGGAACTGTTTGATGTCAACACCAGTGGTAATAAATTTATTCCACTCTTCCTCTGTTCCCATCATGCAAATTTGCAACAAATCAGATTGTGATATCTCCATATTTATTAATTGCCTCCTAAAAAAATAAATTTACCTTTTCCTAAATTATAGCAAATATGAAGTGTTTATCAAGGGGAAAAAACGGCATAGTAAAATTCAAATGCACAATTTCAAAAATTACAAAAAGTAGGATAAATCTTTGTTTCTGACTTCCCACCGAAGCGGAGTGGGAGTATACCGCGCGGGGCGGGAGCCAAAGCCGGGGTTATACCTACGCGGGCTCCAATAACACTGGAAGTGTCGCCTGGTATGATCATAACAGCGGAAAGAAGACTCATCCTGTGGGCACGAAACAATCCAATGAACTAGGGCTTTATGACATGAGCGGGAACGT
>CAZKSK010000342.1:0-2810 GCA_964555225.1 uncultured Bacteroides sp. | reverse complement strand
GCTATTGATCTCGCTAATGAATTTTTATCCTAGCATTCATTAATAGTATATACTGAAGGAACAAGAAGCCCAAGAAGTCAATTCTTTGCTCAAGGCAACGGAAAGTTACAGCAAGGGAAACTCATTGTTTTAACTGATGATTACACAGCCTCTGCTGCCGAAATCGTTACCGGAGCAATTCAAGATTGGGATCGAGGTTTGGTTGTCGGACGTAGAACTTTCGGAAAAGGATTGGTACAACGTCCCATTGATTTGCCAGATGGTTCAATGATTCGATTGACAATTGCCCGTTATTATACACCAAGTGGAAGGTGTATTCAAAAGCCCTACACCAAAGGAAAAGAAGAAGATTATGAAATGGACCTGATTAATCGTTATAATGAAGGGCAAATGATTCATGCGGATAGCATACATTTCCCAAAATCTCAAAAATTCAAGACAAAACGATTAGGCAGGATAGTCTATGGAGGAGGAGGAATTATGCCTGATTATTTCGTACCTTTAGATACTACTAAATATACTAATTATCATCGTCAGTTAGTAGCCAAAGGAGCTGTTGTTAATACCAATCTTAAATATGTTGATGCCCATCGTAAGGAAATAAAAGCAAAATACAAATCTTTTGAAGACTTCGATACACGCTTTATCGTTCCAGAAGAAATGCTAAAAGAACTTATTAAAGCGGGAAAAGACAGTGGCGTGAAATTTAACGAGAAAGAATATCTCCAATCAAAAGATATGCTAATGCTTCAGTTAAAAGCTTTAGTTGCCAGAGATATATGGGATATGAATGAATATTTCAGAGTCATTAATAAAGAAGATTCTTGCATTAATAAAGCACTTGAATTAATGTTAAACAATAATTTTGATGAGCTGATGATGAAAAACAAATAAAGAAAAAGAGGGATGAATTAAAAAATCATCCCTCCTTTTTTCTTAATGAAAGAGCCTTGTTTTCAGCTGTTTCCATAATAAGTCTTTCTCCGGGTCCTTTATCATTCAATCCACAAAGATGCAAAATTCCATGAATTATAACACGATATAATTCATCATTGTAATTTAAACCTAATTGTTCGGCATTACTTCGAACAGTATCTACACTGATAAAAACATCTCCACTTATAACATTTTTTTCACTATAATCAAATGTAATAATATCAGTAAAATAATCATGATGCAAATATTCCTTATTTACCTCTAATATCTTTTTATCATCACAAAATATATAAGCTATCTCACCAACCTTTTTAGAATATTGGGCAGCAACAAGCTTTATCCAATTGTTGTTTTCTCTATGTTTTAAAGAAGGCATTTTTACTCCTTCTGTCTGATAACTAATCATAAGCTTCAAATAAATTTGAAGCAAAGATAGTTCTATTTCATTAGAAAATAGTACTTTTGTCTTGAAAAAAAATAAAACATGGTTCTCAACTATATTTGGATAGCTTTTTTCATCATCGCTTTTATCGTAGCCCTAATCAAATTAATTTTTATGGGTGACATACAAGTGTTTCCAAATATGATGAATTCTACTTTTTCATCGGCTAAAACTGCCTTTGAAATATCTTTAGGACTTACGGGTGTCCTTTCTTTATGGTTGGGCATCATGAAAATCGGAGAAAAAGGAGGAGTAGTTAACGCCTTAGGGCGTTTTTTAAGTCCTTTATTTTGCAAATTATTTCCTGATATACCGAAAGGACATCCGGTAATGGGAAACATATTTATGAATATAGCTGCTAATATGCTTGGACTTGACAATGCAGCCACTCCCCTAGGTCTAAAAGCGATGGAAGGCCTACAGGAATTAAATCTTAAAAAGGACACAGCGACCAATCCAATGATTATGTTTCTTGTACTGAACACTTCAGGATTAACCATTATTCCTATCAGTATAATGGTTTATCGCGCTCAATTAGGTGCCACGCAGCCTACAGATATTTTCGTACCCATTTTACTTGCAACATTTTTCTCAACATTAGCCGGAATTATATGTGTCAGCATATATCAACATATAAATTTATTTAATCGGGTCATTCTCTTCACTCTTGGAGGAATGTGTCTTTTTACCACCGTAATAATTTGGGGATGTAATCAGATGGACAAAGAATCTCTAAATAATCTAAGTACATCCATTGCCAATATCCTTTTGTTTTTAATTATTATAACGTTCATAATTGCCGGTTTTCGAAAGAAAATAAATGTATATGACAGTTTTATTGAGGGAGCAAAAGAAGGATTTACTACAGCTGTGCGTATTATCCCGTATTTAGTAGCTATTTTAGTAGCAATCGGAGTATTCAGAGCTTCCGGAGCCATGGATATTCTAATAAATGGCATCAGTCACCTATTTTCATATATGGGCTTTAACACCGATTTTATTGGTGCATTGCCTACTGCTTTTATGAAACCATTAAGTGGCAGTGGAGCCCGAGGACTTATGGTCGATGCAATGACAACCTACGGAGTAGATTCTTTCGTAGGTCGGCTTTCATGCGTTTTCCAAGGTTCTACGGATACCACATTTTACATTCTTGCCGTTTATTTCGGTTCTGTGGGAATTAAAAATACCCGCCATGCTATCCCTTGCGGTTTATTAGCAGACTTAGCTGGTATAATAGCTGCTATTTTCATTTGTTATTTATTTTTCTATTAAAATGGTCAATAAAATTAGTTAATTAATGGATAATATGGGAATAACATTCATTATTTGAGTATTTTTGCAAGAAATTTTCCTAACAATTATTATAAAATAATATCATATTATGGTGAAACTACTATTTCATATCAAATATTCTATTCTTTTATGCCTG
>CAZKSK010000341.1:0-2827 GCA_964555225.1 uncultured Bacteroides sp. | reverse complement strand
AAACCGGAAGTACATATTACGTTCAGTTCCCAATGAGCCAACCCGGCAAATACTAAACATGGCGAGAGGGAAGTATTGGTCATCATTTTGGAATACTCCTGGGCATGTGAATCATTGGAGCAGTAAAAAATTTGAGGAATTTCTAAATAATAGCCAAAAAAATTATGGAGGGGGTATCGAATCACAAAAATTCTCAAACCTCTTCCCTGGACGATGGTATTGCTGCAACAGAAGTAATATAGAGTATTTGGTGGATTGCATCGGGTACATCTTCGGAGAAAAGGAGGTGTGCCTGACAGCATGAACTTTATTACTTATGATGAACTTAACAAGTGCATTTGCAGAAATCTTTATAAAATTCCGAGAGATATTGATTTAGTAGTCGGAATACCGAGAAGTGGCACTCTGGCAGGAAACATAATAGCTCTGTATTTGAATCTCCCTTTTATGGATATCGATAGCTATGTGCGGGGGGCTTCTTTTCGAACGGGCAATACACGAAAGAACGCAAATTGGATAAAAAGTACTAGAGATGCGAAGAAAATTCTGGTAGTCGACGATAGCATCAGTTCTGGACGAGCAATAAAAGAGGCAAAACAACAGATAAAACATGCTGGGGGAAAATCAGAATATGTATATCTTGCTGTTTATGCCCTTGAGACGAATATATTCATGGTGGATATTTATTTTGAAATCTGCCATATGCCACGAATGTTTGAATGGAACTATATGCATCATTGGGTTCTTGAGTATGCTTGCGTTGATATTGATGGTGTTTTGTGCTATGACCCCAGTCTGATTCAGAATGATGATGGGAAAAGGTATGAAGACTTTCTTCTAAATGCAGTGCCAAAATTTATTCCGACCAAGAAGATTGGGTATATTATTTCTACAAGGCTTGAGAAGTATAGATGGCAGACGGAAACATGGCTTAAGAATTATGGGATAGAATACGATCATTTAATCATGTTGGATCTTCCTTCAGGTATCGAGCGGAGAAAACAAGGCTCTTAAGGTAATTTTAAAGGCGAGTTCTTTAAACAAACTCAATGCTCTATTTTTATAGAAAGTAGTTATGAACAGGCCGTGGAAATTTGCCGTGTTTCGGGGAAGCAAGTTTTCTGCACAGATAAGAGTGTTCTGATTACTCCTCCAGAACTATCAAAGCATCTGAAGATACTCGAGAACGATTGGAGAATTACCAGTAAAAGAGTAGTTAGAAAATTGCTCGGGAAGCTATGAGGGAATAGTAACATGTCAAAATGGAAGTTTGTTGCTATGCCGCGTTATCAAATGCGGCGGAATGCGATTAATAAGCTGCTGAATTTATGTGGAAATCTCCAAGGAAAAAAATTATTAGAAATCGGTTATGGTGCTGGGGATATCTTTTCTCTTTACGATAAATTAGGGATAGACATCTATGGCTATGATTATTCAGATGAAGCATACCAGTATGTAAGAAATAATGTAAGGCTACAGAATATGACCTTACTTTTAAAAGAAGATTTGATAAAAAAGAATAGGCCATATGATTTTGTCGTTGCATGTGAGGTGATGGAACATATTAAGGACGATACACTTGCACTAAAAAAATGGGTCAGTTATTTAAAACCGGGTGGGGTGTTAATCTTATCTGTTCCCGCTCATATGAAGAGATGGGGCTATAACGACGTTACAAGCGGCCATTATAAGCGTTACGAGAAAAAAGAACTTGTTCATTTATGTCGAAAAAGTGGGATCGAGTGCATAAAAATATGGACCTATGATTTCCCAGCTTGTCTCTTCCTTGACAGAATGAGAGATAGCAATCGGAAAAGAAAGTTTGCGTCGGAGAAAAATGAGGGTTCCGATAAAGAAACTCTTACGAAGGAAAGCGGTCTTCGCCGTGATTTCAGCAAAGTTGAAATTACTCTTGCAAGTCCATATATCTGGTGGCTAATTATTAAGTTTGAAGAATTGTTCTATTACTCTGATCTTGGAAGTGCCTATATTCTGATGGCTAAAAAGGTAATTTGACATTACGCTATAATGCGAAAATGCCTCATGCTATGGCTTGCAATTAGGCCGACACAAAGATCTTGCGGGGACCAGTATAGATAAAGAATGAATATTTATTGCTGTGACGCTTTGTCAATTGCAGAAAAATTATTCTACGATGCAGATTTTAAAAGTAAATATAGTAGCTGAAAAGTGAAAAAAAATAAGAATTGGTTCGGAATACTAAAGATTATAGGCAATATCCTTACTGTATTGGCGGTGTTATTTATCGTTAGAACCATCTATAAGATGGATATTGATTTCACCGCTTATCGTAGTTGGAAAATTGTTATTGTTTATGGATTAATTGGTTGTACAGGTGTCATTATTGGCTTCGCATGTGCTGCATTTGCATGGGAAAGATTGCTTGAAACATTAAACAATAAGAAGCTTCAATTCAAGCAGACATATTATGTTTATACGAAGGCAAACATCGGGAAATATCTCCCTGGCAATATTATGCATTATGTGGAGAGAAATCTTTTTATTGCCAATCATGGAATTGGCCAGCTAGAAACCTTAGCAAGTTCTGTTTTTGAAATTATAGGAACCATTATTGCTGCATTCATTATCTGTATTGTTTTATCATGGAAGGATCTTTTTTCATTTTTTAGCTCGATGAAGAAATCTTATTTAATGATTGTTGTCATTTCCGTGATCGTTGCAATTGCAGTACTTGTTATTCTATGTAAGAAGAGTATTCGAATTCGAAAAATATTATCTTTAGTCAAGACACGGAAGGTTCTAATTGTATTTTTAGGGATCTTTTGCCTTTATATCATTCTTTTTT
>CAZKSK010000340.1:0-2850 GCA_964555225.1 uncultured Bacteroides sp. | reverse complement strand
GCGGTATGACTTTTGGCGTTCAGCCCGAATGTGCCGCAGAAGTAGTAAGTGCCGTTCGCAAAGTGTACAAAAAAACATTAATCGTGAAACTTACTCCGAATGTTACCGATATAACCGAGATAGCAAAGGCTGTAGAAGGTTCCGGTGCGGATAGCGTGTCACTGATAAATACATTGCTGGGGATGGCTGTCGATGCGGAAAAGCGTCGCCCGATATTATCTACCGTTACGGGCGGAATGAGCGGAGCGGCCGTTAAACCTATAGCCTTAAGAATGGTGTGGCAAGTAGCAAAAGCCGTAAAGGTGCCGGTAATCGGACTTGGCGGCATCATGAATTGGAAAGATGCCGTAGAATTCCTGTTGGCCGGAGCGAGTGCCATACAGATAGGAACGGCAAACTTTATCGATCCGGCGGTTACGGTAAAAGTCGCTACAGGGATTGATGATTATCTGGAACGTCATCATTATAAAAGTGTAAATGAAATAATAGGGGCTTTAGAACTCTAAATTACAAAAAAGGTCCATTTCATCGAAAAAAATGTACTTATATACATGTAAACTATCGATCTTATTTCTCTTTATTAAGTAAATCGGGACGTAATCTTTGTGTGCGTTCGAAAGACTGTTGCAGTTCCCAATCCCGTATTTTTGCTTCATTGCCCGAGAGTAAGATATCAGGAACGCGCCATCCGTTATATTCCGCAGGACGGGTATATACCGGAGGAGCAAGCAGATTATCTTGAAAAGAATCGGATAAGGCCGATTGTTCATCCGAAATCACTCCCGGAATTATGCGTACCACGGCATCGGCTATTGCCGCTGCAGCCAGTTCCCCTCCTGTTAACACATAATCACCGATACTTATTTCTTTTGTGATAAAATGTTCTCGAATGCGATAATCGATACCTTTGAAGTGACCGCAAAGAAGAATCAAATTCTGACATAGTGACAGAGTATTCGCCATCGGCTGGTTAAATTGTTCGCCGTCGGGAGTTGTAAAAATAATTTCATCGTAATTCCGTTCTGATTTCAGCGAGGTAATGCAACGGTCTATCGGTTCTATTTGCATAACCATTCCGGCACAGCCCCCGAAAGGATAATCGTCTACTCTTTTGTGTTTATCCAGTGTATAGTCGCGGAGATTATGAATATGGATTTCAACCAATCCCTTTTTCTGAGCGCGGCTCATTATGGAACAGTTGAAAAAACCTTCAATCATTTCAGGTAAGACGGTTATGATATCAATGCGCATTTTTTAGAAATTATTTTTTGCAAAAATACGAAAATTTCACTTCCGGCTGAATGATATTTGCTATTTTTGTATTGAATAAAGATTATCATTCCATAATATGAACGAGAAAGAACGAATATTGCAGTTGAGAAATGACCTGCATCGACATAATTATAATTATTATGTATTAAATGCTCCTGAAATAAGCGATTTCGAATTTGATTCCATGATGCGGGAGCTACAGCAATTGGAGAAGCTCCATCCTGAAATGACTGATGCGAATTCTCCTACGATGCGTGTCGGGAGTGATTTGAATAAGGAATTCGTACAGATACGGCATAAATACCCGATGCTTTCATTGGCTAATACATATTCGGAGTCGGACGTAACTGATTTCTATGAACGGACCCGAAAGGCGCTGAATGAAAATTTTGAAATTTGTTGCGAGATGAAATTCGACGGAACGTCTATTTCATTGACTTATGAAGGCGGTAAGTTGGTTCAGGCGGTGACACGCGGTGACGGCGAACAGGGAGATGATGTGACCGATAATGTGAAAACCATTAAAAGTGTTCCTTTGGTGCTTCCTCCCGATGCAAAATACCCCGATGAGTTTGAAATTCGAGGTGAAGTGTTGATGCCATGGGATGTGTTTGACGAGCTCAATAAAGAACGGGAATTAAGAGAAGAGCCGCTTTTCGCAAATCCGAGGAATGCAGCTTCCGGTACCCTAAAATCTCAAAGCTCTGCAGTCGTGGCTTCGCGCAAGTTAGATGCATATCTGTATTATTTACTCGGTGAAGATTTACCCTACGAGGGGCATTATGAAAACATGATGGAAGCTGGGAAATGGGGCTTCAAGGTCTCCCATATCATGAAAAAATGTAAAACGCTTGATGAAATCTTTGAATTCGTAAATTATTGGGATACGGAAAGAAAAAATTTACCTATTGCTACCGATGGAATCGTGTTTAAGGTAAATTCACTTCGTCAACAACGTTATTTGGGATATACGGCAAAATCTCCCCGATGGGCTATCGCCTATAAATTTCAGGCTGAAAAGGCCTTGACACGCTTGAATAAGGTGACTTATCAGGTAGGAAGAACGGGGGCTATTACTCCTGTAGCCAATCTGGATCCGGTGCAACTTTCGGGCACGATTGTAAAACGAGCTTCATTGCATAATGCTGATATTATTGAAGGTCTCGATCTTCACATCGGAGATATGGTGTATGTAGAAAAAGGAGGTGAGATTATTCCTAAGATTACCGGTGTGGATTTAGATTCCCGTTTGCTGGTAGGAGAAAAGGTGAAATTCATTACCCATTGTCCGGAATGCGGTTCGTTGTTGGTGAGATATGAAGGCGAAGCAGCACATTATTGTCCCAATGACACGGCCTGTCCTCCTCAAATAAAGGGCAAGATAGAACATTTTATCAGCAGGAAAGCCATGAATGTAGACGGATTGGGACCGGAAACCGTGGATCAGTTTTATCAGAACCATCTGATAAATAATTCGGCCGATCTGTATTCTTTAAAGATAGATGACATTAAGTATTTGGACCGCATGGGTGACAAATCGGCAGAGAGAATTATACAGGGATTGGAAGACTCGAAGAA
>CAZKSK010000339.1:0-2851 GCA_964555225.1 uncultured Bacteroides sp. | reverse complement strand
GGCCATTGTTGCCCGCACCCCCAATCAACAACTTCTGGTGGAGGCTTTTCAAGAAAACGATCTTGTTTTCGCAACCGGACCTGCAGGCTCCGGCAAAACCTTCGTTGCAATTGCTCTTGCAGTCAAGGCTCTAAAAAACAAAGAAGTAAAAAAGATTATATTAAGCAGACCGGCTGTTGAGGCTGGAGAAAAGCTTGGATTCCTTCCCGGCGAGATGAAAGATAAATTGGATCCATATCTGCAACCTTTATATGATGCGCTTCAGGAAATGATTCCGGGAGCCAAGTTAAAGGAATATATGGAAAACAATATTATTCAGATTGCTCCTTTGGCATACATGCGCGGACGCACGCTCAATGATGCTGTAATTATTCTGGATGAAGCTCAAAACACAACAACTCACCAGATAAAAATGTTTCTTACAAGGCTAGGCATAAACGCCAAGATGATAGTTACCGGAGATATTACGCAGATTGACCTGCCTCCTACTGCTACATCTGGTCTTATACAAGCTATGAAAATCTTGAAAGGTGTTTCAGGTATTGGCAAAATTGAATTTAATAAAAAAGATATAGTAAGGCATAAACTCGTAAAACGGATTGTGGAGGCTTACGAAAAACACGATGCGAAACGAGCTGCCGAACGTGAAGAAAAAAGGCAATTTATAAACGAAGATTCTCAAAATAAATAAGGTTATGAAGAAGGCGTTAGTTAGAACAGATTTCAATTTCCCAGGACAGAAGAGTGTATATCATGGTAAAGTTCGTGATGTGTATAACATCAATGACGATTTGCTGGTAATGGTGGCAACCGACCGTATCTCGGCATTTGATGTGGTTTTACCGGAAGGTATTCCTTACAAAGGACAAGTATTAAACCAGATTGCTTCCAAATTTCTGGATGCCACACAAGACATTGTTCCGAACTGGAAACAGGCAACACCAGATCCAATGGTAACCGTAGGCCTCATGTGTGAAGGATTCCGTGTAGAAATGGTGATACGTGGATACCTTACAGGTAGTGCATGGAGAGAATATAAGGCTGGCGCCCGTACGTTGTGTGGTGTAGCTTTACCAGAAGGCATGAAAGAAAATCAAAAATTCCCAACTCCGATTATTACTCCAACAACGAAAGCAGATGAAGGACATGATGAGAATATTTCGAGAGAAGAAATTATAGAACAAGGTCTTGTATCGAAAGAAGACTATGAAATGCTTGAAAAGTACACAATGGCTTTGTTCTTACGTGGAACTGAAATGGCAGCAGAAAAAGGCCTTATCCTGGTTGACACAAAATATGAGTTTGGTAAAAAAGACGGTAAGATCTATCTGATTGACGAAATCCACACTCCGGACTCATCACGCTATTTTTATGCAGAAGGTTACGAAGAACGTTTCGAAAAAGGTGAAGAACAAAAGCAACTTTCAAAAGAATTTGTACGTCAGTGGTTAATCGCAAACGGCTTCCAAGGTAAAACCGGTCAGCAAGTTCCTTTGATGACTCCCGAATATTGCGATAGCGTATCGGAGCGTTATATAGAACTTTATGAAAATATTGTTGGCGAAAAATTTCAGAAAGCGGATACTGATAATCTGGTAAGCCGTATTGAAAAGAATGTAATGTCATATCTTCAGTCGAAATAATGGAATACGGTCCAGAAAAAATATTACCGTATAACAACGACGAACAAAAAAGCACACAGGTCCGGCGAATGTTTGATTCAATCGCCGGCACCTATGACTTGCTTAACCATGCATTGTCATTTGGCATCGATAAAGGTTGGCGAAAAAAAGGGATTAGTTTTCTAAAACCATATGCCCCGTCGGAAGTTCTGGATATAGCTACCGGAACAGGAGATCTGGCTATTTCGATTTATAAAATGTTAGCTCCAAACAAAATTATCGGAGCCGATATTTCGGAAGGGATGATGGATGTAGGAAGAAAGAAAGTAGCTGATTTAGGATTGTCGTCCACTATCCTTTTTGAACAACAGGATTGTTTGAATCTCTCCTATGAAGAAAATTCGTTCGATGCAATTACTGCTGCATTTGGTGTTCGTAATTTTGAAAATATTGAAAAAGGCATTTCGGAAATGTACAGAGTTCTTCGTCCCGGAGGTCATGTTATGATATTGGAGCTTTCAACTCCTGCGCATTTTCCCATGAAACAACTTTACAAAATTTACTCAAACACAGTTATTCCATTTATAGGTCGTTTTCTTTCAAAAGAAAAAACAGCTTATCACTATCTGCCTGCATCAATAAAAGTCGTTCCTCAAGGTAAGGAGATGACAGCCATTCTGACAAAATGTGGTTTTAAAGAGGCTAAATTCTGTACATTTACGTTTGGAATTTGTTCTATGTATACAGGAATCAAATAATATCATTATATCTCTTATGCAAAAATACGGTTTAATAGGCTACCCACTCAGCCATTCATTTTCTAAAGCTTACTTTAATCAAAAGTTTGAAATTGAAAAGATTGATGCTGAATATGTTAACTTTGAGATTCCAAATATCAAAGAATTTAAAAATGTTATAAAGGAAAACCCTGATTTGTGCGGTCTAAACGTTACTTTACCCTATAAAACGCAAATAATACCACTATTGGATGACATCGACGAAGATGCCAGACTCATTGGTGCTGTTAATGTGATAAAATTCAGTAAAGGTTTTTTTGGCAAAACCAAACTAAAGGGATACAATTCGGATATTATAGGATTCAAGAAGTCGATTGAGCCTTTATTGAATGACACCCATCGTAAAGCTTTGATCTTAGGAACCGGGGGTGCTTCGAAAGCGTATCCGTACTGTGGCACCACCATCCGGAGCTCCACTGGATTGAATAAATA
>CAZKSK010000338.1:0-2854 GCA_964555225.1 uncultured Bacteroides sp. | reverse complement strand
GGATTACGTTGACACAGATTCCGGTCGGTAATTCCAATCACGTATCCATCAGTAATGTGAAGAGTATCAGCTATTATGGTTGGGGCGACGGGATGAATGTATTTGCCAGTAATCATGTTTCTTATGATAGGGTTTTCTGCAGAAATTCAGATGACTGTACAACAGTTTATGCTACCCGTAAGGGATTTATCGGAGGTGCCGATGACATAACCATGCAAAATTCTACACTTTGGGCGGATGTTCCACATCCTATTTTTATAGGACTTCATGGGAATCCGGAGAAACCGGATACCATTCAAAATCTGACTTATCGCAATATCGATATTCTCGATGAGAATGAGTTGCAGATTGATTATCAGGGTTGTCTTGCCATTTGTGCAGGCGATAATAATCTGGTGCGGAATATTGTGTTCGATAATATCCGGATTGAAAGTATCAGAAATGGGCAGATTATAAATCTTCGAACAACTTTCAATAAGAAATATTGCAAGGCACCCGGTCGTAGAATCGAGAATATATTATTTAAAGATATAAGTTATAATGGTAAAATGCCGAATTTATCGATTATTTGCGGATATAACGAAAGTCGCCCTATCAAAGATATCCGGTTTGAAAATCTTTGCATTAATGGGAAAGTGATTTATGATGATATGATGGGTAAGCCGTCTTGGTACAAGACAAGTGATATGGCGAATTTCTATGTAGGAGAAAATGTTGAAAATATTACCTTTACAAAATAGGAATTGTGTGGCTAATGAATATTTTAAAAAGTTTGTCTAAACCAACTGTCACCACATTTAATTGATAATAAGTGAGTTGTGGTGACGGTTAGTTTACCTAAACTTTTTTTTATTTGTCTTTAAAAACATAACCAGCGGCGGAAAAAAACATAACCAGCCGAGGCTTGACGTTTGCCTATCGGCCCCGCCTCGGCTGGTTATAGTTTATACATTGATTTTCAGATATTTATTATGCTGTCTTTTCCCTAATTTTTTATTTTCTCTGAGAAAATAATAGGTTATAAAAGGAACATCTAATGATTTATTTGGATAAAAATGTCATTACGGTCTTGTACAAATTATGGATATCAAGAAAAAGATAGTAATTTTGAAATGAATAAGGTTTTAGATTATATAATTGGAATTTAATGTGGTTCTACTAAGAAAATAAACATGAGCAGATTAACGATATTATTTGTGATTTTAATTGGATTTATTTCGAGTTTGCAGGCAACAAATAAAAACAAAAGAGTTTTTTATTCGCACCGTATTGACAGTCTTTACAGTGTGAATATAAATGGTTGTCAGCAAAAAATACTTATTCAATCAAATAATACAGAAAATCCGATATTGTTGTATTTACATGGCGGACCGGGTTCGTCTATCATGATGCGATCGCATGTTTTTTCAGAGAAACTAAAAGATCATTTCATTTTTGTGAATTGGGATCAGCGAGGAACAGCTCTTTCGTATCATGAAGGCATGGATACCACCATGATTTCGGAAGATCAGATAAGAGAAGATGCGTTAGAGCTAATCAAATATTTATTAGCAAAATATCATCAGGAAAAAGTTTACCTGATTGGTCATTCATTCGGAAGCGTAATTGGTCTGCAATTAGTGGCAAACCATCCTGAGTTCTTTTATGCATATATCGGTGTCGGACAGGTTGCTTATGACTGGAATAAGTCAGTTGCCATTTCCTATAAATGGTTACATGAGCAATTATTGAAGGCAAACGATACAATAGGACTAAAAAGGATAGAAGCCGATAAATTCCCCTATATCGATCTGATAACCAAATATGGCGGACATCACCGATTATCTCTTGATTTGGATTCTATGATCAAAACATCGCCATATTATTTTGATGGCTATCTTGACTTGCTCAATAAAGGGAAAGAATTCTCAGTAAAGTATATGGGGAAATATCATCAGAAACAAAAGAAAATGAATAAATCCATTTGGGAGATTGGAGTTCCCTTGTATTTTTTCGAAGGAGTCAATGATCATGTAATTGCTTGTGCTCCCGAACTGGTTGCTGAGTATTGCAAAAAAGTGAAAGCTCCAAAAAAGAAAGTTATCTGGTTCAAGAAATCAGCACATTATATGTGTATAGAAGAACCGGAAAAATTCCAGGATGAATTAATAAAGATTTCAAAAGAAAGTAACAAATAAAATAATTATAGTATGAAGAGAGTTCAATACTTCTTTTTTGCATTTTTGAGTATATCAAGTTTTGTTTTTGCTCAAAATTATCATTCTTTTTTTCCCGGTCAATTATGGAATGATAATAAAGGTGTCCACATTAATGCCCACGGTGGTGGTATTCTATTTAATGATGGAATATATTATTGGTTCGGTGAACATAAGATAGAAGGGGAGGCAGGTAACCAGGCGCGAGTAGGTGTACATTGCTATTCATCAAAGGATTTATATAATTGGAAAGATGAGGGGATTGTATTGAAAGTAGATACGATGAAAGGCAGTAGACTGGAGTCCGGTTGTATTATTGAGCGTCCGAAAGTAATTTATAATGCAAAGACGAAAAAATATGTGATGTGGTTCCATTATGAGCAGAAAGGAATGGGGTATCAACGGGCTGCAAGTGGAGTGGCTATAAGTAATAAACCGACAGGAATGTTTCGATTGGTTCGTCTTTTCAGGCCCGATGCAGGAATATGGCCTATTAATGTACTATCCATGCATAAGAATATTAAGTTCAATAGTATCGGGGCAAAGTTTGATGGTGGATATTGTTCTAATGATGTGGATTCTATTAATTTTGTAGGTCGTGATTTCAAGGATGGGCAAATGGCTCGTGATATGAATCTTTTTGTAGATGATGATGGAAA
>CAZKSK010000337.1:0-2863 GCA_964555225.1 uncultured Bacteroides sp. | reverse complement strand
TAAAGGAAAATTTTGATTCAATTTATATCAATAATTTTTCGAGGTTATTCCTGTTTGCCAAAGAATACGTATTATTTGATGAAGAGGCCGAGAATATTGTTCAGGATATTTTCTTGATGCTTTGGGAGAAAAGAGAAGCTTTGCGTGTTGACGTAAGCCTTACTGCTTATCTTTTTACATTAGTAAAGAATAAATGTATTGATTTTCTGCGTCATCAAATGGTGGAGCAGATGTACTCCGAAAATGTAAAACACGAGTACAACGAGGAGCTGAATGTGAAACTGTTTGCATTGGAATCTTTTGATCATAATTTTAGTTCTGAAGAGGATATTGAAACTTTACTTAGAAATGCCATCGATAAACTACCCGAAAGATGTCGTCTGATTTTTATTAAAAGTCGTATTGAGGGTAAAAAGTATAAAGAAATCGCCGAAGAACTCAATCTGTCGGTAAACACCGTTGAAGGTCAGATTTCCATAGCATTAAAGAAATTACGTGAAGAATTAAAGGATTATCTCCCACTTCTGCTTTTTTTATTTATTTGTTAAAGTATGTAAAATTCAAGAGTTGTCTTGGTGGTAAATCAACCTCCGATCGCTCTTATTGTAAATGCCCAAAAAAAGAATGCAAGATTTGTTTATAAGATATTTTAATGGAGAGTTGTCTCCGCAAGAGCGACAAGAACTCTTTCGTAAACTTCAGCAATCGCCCGAAGATAAGAAAGTGTTTGCCGAAATGCAGAATGTTTGGGCATTGTCTTCTTTATCTAAACCAGCTGATAAACAATTGGCCAACCGGAAGCTTGCCCAATTTAAGAAGGCGGAGAAAAAGCGATTTTTTATTCATTATATTAGACCAATGTTCGGGTACGCAGCGACGGTGGTTGTGGCTGTTGCTGCAACCTGGACAATTCTAACTCAGTTTGATACTCCGATGAACCGGGATGCGTTGGCTGGTTACGAAGAATTTGCCACACCAGCTGGTCAACGGGCCAAGGTTACATTATATGATGGAACAGTGGTTTGGTTGAATGCAAGTTCAACGTTACGTTATCCCAACCGTTTTGCAAACGATGTAAGAAAGGTGGAGCTGGATGGTGAGGCCTTTTTTGAAGTTCAACGAAACGAAGAACTTCCGTTTGTGGTGTCTACCGAGAAAATGGATATCCGCGTGTTAGGAACAAAATTCAATGTTTTTGCCTATAAGGGAAAGCCCGAATTTTCGACCACCCTGGTTGAAGGGTCTGTTAAAGTGTCTGATAAACATGATGCTTCTAAAACTATGATCCTGAACCCATCCGAAACGGCCGAACTGAGAGGTGACAAATTGGTGAAAACAAAATATTCAACAAGCGATTTGCTGTTGTGGCGATCGGGAATTTATGCCTTCGATGATGTGCCTTTTGTTGATATGGTGAAGAAACTAGAGCTCTATTATGATATAACAATCAATGTGCATAATGAAAAGCTGAAGCAAAATAAGTTTACAGCCAAATTCAGACAAAGGGATGGAATAGAAAGTGTGTTAAGAACGCTTCAGAAAGCATATCCATTTTCGTTTATAAAAGACGATGATAAAAATATTATCACCATAAAATAAGTAGTGTATTGAAATTAAATTGAAAGATAATAGAAACCATATATGTTTAACCTTTAAAAAGAAAATCAGCCTATGACATAAACGGTCGTAAAAAAATGCCGGCAGATGTTCCCGCATCCACCGACATAAATGCTAACACAAGAATTATAAATTAAAGTATTAACACGTAAACAGTACAAAGTTATGGAAAAAGATCCTTTGTCCAATCTTTTATTATTTCAAAATTATCATTTAAAGAAATTTTTGAATGTTATGAGAATTACCTCCTTTCTTCTTTTCCTATGTGTATTTGCTTCGTTTGCCACGAACACAAGTTCGCAGAACGCTAAAGTGAATATTTCGGGAAGTAATATGACGGTCGGAAATTTTATCGACCAGGTTGAAAAGCAGACGGATTATCTGTTTGTTTATAGTAAAAGCGAAGTGAATGTAGAAGAGGCTATTGCTGTTAAAAACGGCAATAAATCGGTAGCACAATGCCTGGCAGAAGCTTTTGCGGGTACAGATGTTAAGTATGCCTTCGAAAACGACTACATTGTGTTGACTAAAAATGCTTCACCGGCGATTGCCCAGCAGGGTAAAGTGGTTTCGGGTACAATTACCGACTCTAAAGGCGAAGCTATTATCGGAGCAAATGTGCTTGTAAAAGGTTCTTCTTTAGGTACTACTACCGATTTTGACGGTAAATATTCATTGGAAGTGCCTGCAGGAGCTGTTTTACAGGTTTCATATATCGGTTACCTTTCAAAAGAGGTTGCTGTTGGTAACCAGTCAAATATAAATATTGTCCTTACTGAAGATACACAAGCACTTGATGAAGTGGTTGTGGTTGGTTATGGTACACAGCGTAAATCGGATGTAACAGGTTCTATATCAGTAGCTAATGCCGATGACATTCTTAAAACTTCTTCATTCAACGCTTTGGCAGGTTTGAAGGGTAAGGCATCTGGTGTGAACATCTTTACAAACTCAGGACAGCCTGGTGGCGCTACCCGTGTTATGATTCGTGGTATCGGTACTATCAACTCATCATCAAATCCTTTGTATGTGGTTGACGGTGTTGTAATGGAAGATTTCCAATTCCTTAACCCTAATGACATTGAACGTATCGAGGTGTTGAAGGATGCTTCAGCTACGGCTATTTATGGTGCACGCGGTGCAAACGGTGTACTTATGATTACTACAAAACGCGGTATTTCAGGTGAAGGCGTAAAGGTGAGCTATAATGGATATGTAGGTCTTCGCAAGCTGCCAGCAAAATGGA
>CAZKSK010000336.1:0-2874 GCA_964555225.1 uncultured Bacteroides sp. | reverse complement strand
GTTACTGCTGTAACTTTCAATCTATTACATTCTCCGGACGAAACGAAACTCTTGTTTCTCCTTCAACAAAGAAACAGATCCGAAGCAATTGTCAGAATAAGGGCTATCGTCGGTTTTGCCCTTATTTGCTACCTATATAAAAACAGGGTTCCCGTATATTCAAAAGTGGTTATTTATCTGAGTATACTAGAGCCCGATGACAAAAAAGCTCTTACCGATTTACTTACCGATATACAATTGTCTATCGTCAATACACTTGAAACAAAAAAAATAAGTAAAATCATTCAAGATGATATTCTTCCCCAGCTCCTGCAAGCAGGTTCTATTAAATTGAAAGGAGATTTTGGTATTATCAGTGACGATGATATCTTTGATGAAGATAAGAATCCGGAATGGTCTGACAAAAAGAGGAAAAAGCTGGAAGATAAACTAAATAAAATGTCAGAATGGCAAATAGAAGGAAAAGATACCAATTATATAACTTTCAGTCATATGAAAAGCGGAACTTTCTACAAAGAAATATCCAATTGGTTGTTGCCTTTCGATATAAACACATCTTATGTAGATCATCTTCTGGAAAATATTAAAGACAGTAGTCTTATCAAAAACTTTTTAGTTTCAAAAGCGATACTATGTGATTCAGATCGATATTCTTTGTGTTTTCTCATTGACAAGGCGGACAAATCCGTTCTGCACATGATGATCGAGAATCTCAAAATGAAAGAAGAAGAAATCAAATCATTAATGGAAGACGGACAATATGTAAATAATAAAAATAATGATATAATCCGTAATTATTTACAGGACTTGTATCGTTTTTTTCACATTTTCGCAGATCGTATACATTTTGATAATCCATTCCATTATTCATTAAATTTAATTGAATGTTCAGTTCTGAAACCTTTGTTTATTTCTTATCCTGACAGAAGCATAGAAATTGCCGGGCAATATATGAATATTGATAGATTCAGGGAATCTTATAAGATCTATTCGGAAGTAATACAGCTCGTAGATGGAAAAGCGGAAAATTTTCAAAAGATGGGATTTTCTTGTCAGAAACTGGAGTTTTATGATGAAGCCTTGGAATGGTATTTGCGCGCTGATTTTGCCAAACCCGAAAATTTTTGGACAATTCAGCATATTGCCCAGTGTTATAGATTAAAAGGTGATTTAATGCAGGCTATCAAGTATTATTCCGAAATTGAAAATATGACTGTCAACAGTCCTAATATTCTCATTGCTATAGGAGAATGCTATCTGATGACTAAAGACTATGATAATGCTTTAAAGCGCTTGTTCGAAGCCCAATTTAAATATCCCAAGTCCATAAAAGTACTGCGTTCTCTGGCATGGGCAACATTAGCAGCGGGAAAATATGAACAAAGTTATAATTTCTATATGAATATATTGGGATTTGAATACACTGATTTTGATATTGACCCGACGATTCAAGATTATTTGAATGCAGGACACAGCGCATGGTTATGCAAAAAGAGACCCGAAGCTATCAAATTCTACATCGAATCCTATAAAAAATGTGAGAAAGAAGATGACTTCATGAAGCAAATGAATGAAGACGAACCTTATTTAATCAAAGGAGGCATTGATCATAAAGATTTTATCATTATGAAAGAGATTATCCGGGAATTTGCAGGTTCTCAAAAGAAAATCCGAAAAACTTTTCAATAACCGAATTTTTCACTCCATCTTTTATATTTCGGTAACAAATTAGCTGGTGCATAATTGTACCAGCTATAACCGTTACGTCGTTCATATCCTATTTCGGATAAAGCTGTTCTTTTAATGCCGTCACGATCACAGAAGAAAGGCTTTTCTGTTTCTAAATCATAAAATCTTGCCCATACTGGTGCTGCTGTAGAGTCCGAAACTACTTCCCGATCGATTTTTCCTTCCTCATTAATGCACAATTCTACTTTTATACCGGTCAGTTTATGGGTATCAAACCATTTCATAGCTCCATGTATAGATGCCTTAATTTTATCATCCGGATTCTTTATTTCCATCAACAATCTAACAATCTCTGCACTTTCCTGTGAACAGAATGAAGGTAATTCATAAGATCTTGCTTTTGCCGGTTTCAACGTATTTCTATCATACTGCTGACACCATACTGTGGGTTCGTTGTTAACAATTATTTGAGTATTCAAAATACATTCTATTCCTTTTTCAAAAGCGACTGCCGATCTTTGAATCAATACGGGATCCGTAACTAAAGAAAAGGCCCCATGCCCATCACAAACATTCCGAAGCAAACGGAGAACATTTACCATTGCATTGTCATTGAACGTGATATGAATCTGATAACCTCTATGCATGGGCCAAAACTGAGGCCAGCCTCCACTCTTGTACTGCCCGGAAAGAAGAAAATCAAGTCCACGTTCAAAAGCATCCAAATACTTGGAATCGTACGTCGCTTCATACATTTTAGCCAAATAAGTCATTTCCAAAACAGTAGCATCATTATCAATGGTCGAATCATACATTCTGTCTTTTTCGGCAAGAATATTCATCCGCTCTTCCTCTGTCAATGGCTTATGCATGGCTATGTTCTTAGGCCATCCCCCGGTTTTACGCTGATAATCCAGCACATTTTGGGCAATTCGAGCAGCTTCCGAAGTCTTGAAGAAACTAAAGCGACTTCCATAAACTAGTTTCTTCCAATCATCGGAAGAATACCCCTCATTCTGGGCAATGGATAAACTGAAAAATCCTGCTGCCAAGAAATATATCAGAGATACAATTACACGTTTCATTATTCTCAGAATTCATGATGAAATCTGTAGCAAATGTATATAAAGTTATTCGAAATAACCTTTTATTTTTCCCCTTTTTTATATAAAAAAGCTTTACTGC
>CAZKSK010000335.1:0-2891 GCA_964555225.1 uncultured Bacteroides sp. | reverse complement strand
AACCCAGCTTGCCAAAGCCCTCTCTGCTGATTTTAACCTGCCTTATACGAAAGTAACCTGTTTTGCTGATATGGATAAATCCGACGTGTTAGGTTCTATTTTACCGGTATTATCTGAAAAGGATAAATCAGATACGATTGAATATCACTATTATCCGTCAGAAATTGTCCGTGCTTATGAAAATGGGTGGCTCTTGGAGATTCAGGAACCCACAGTGATTAGGGATGCTGCTGTTTTAATGGCTCTGAATTCTGCATTGGAACCGGATGGCAGTCTAAACTTACCTACCCGTATCGCACACCGGCATCCGGATTTTATTGCTGTTATTACAACAAACCGCGGCTACAATGGCTACCGTCCTTTAAATGAGGCTTTGCGTGATAGAGTGCAGCATGCCGAAAAACTGGACTTACCACCTAAGGCAGTTATGATGGAACGAGCCAAAGCTAAGACCGGATATCAATCTGAAAATGTTCTTTCTCTTTTAGCCGAAACAATTATGCTGCTGGATGAAACAGCTCGGGCTAATGCAATTAAAGGTGTGGCTGGGATGCGCTCCTATATCTTTTGGGTTGATGCTGTCGCAAGTGGTGCACCAGTGCGAAGTACCCTATATCATAAGGTGCTCTATAAAATTACCACTGACCCACAGGAGCTTGCCATTTTAGAGCAGGCACTGGTAAGCCACGGTTTGACAGATAAGCTTGAAGAATTAGATATTATCTGTCATTCTCATCCGGATGGGGAGAATTCGGAAGTAATGGAACTTCATATTTCAGGAAACGGAGAATACTCTGCAGAAACAGATAAAGCTGATAAAAATGCAATCCGTCTGAGAAAATCAGCAGACAGTGAGGGGCATTCGGATACGAGCAGCGATAAGAATTCTGATGTGTCAAGCAATGATAATGGAGAAAATGGCACTCCAGTTTACCATGAGCTGGATAAACCCGTTTCAAATGAACAAAAAAGGGAATTTCGCAAACAATTAAACAAAGAAGTCCGGCAAAGTGTTCAAGGCAGCTGCCATGAAGATATTAAGCTTATTGTCCACCGCCCGGAAGCTGCCGCTCAGGACAGAGAAGAATATAACAGCATGATTGCAACTTTGATGCCAGTTATTCGGGAACTAATCCGAAAAACAAACCCGCTTTTAGAGCATGAAGTTTCCGCTGAATTTGCTAAATCTCAGCTTTATGGCACAAAATTCTGTGCGGATCAGGCTGCTTCTTTGGATTTCCGCGTATTTGCCCGCAAGCGCCCACCTGAGGAAGAACCCTCCCTTGCAGTTGCTCTCAGAATTGATGAATCAGCATCAATGTCAGCCTTTGGCCGTTTAGATGCAGCAAAACAGGCCGCAGTCGCTTTATATGAATTCTGCACCGGGTGCGGCATTCCGATCATGGTTTACGGGGATACAGCAGACCGCTCCAAGCTGGAGCAAATGTCCGTCTACGCCTATGTAGACTTTGAAAGCAAAGATGCAGATGAAAAATATGCTCTTATGAACATTCAGGCTCGCAGCAACAATCGGGATGGTATGGCACTACGGATTATTTCCGATAGGTTGTTTAAGGCACCGCAAAGAACCAAAGTAATAATCAGCATCAGCGACGGTCAGCCTAAGGCGATGCCCGATTATACAGGTGAAAAAGCAGCTCGTGATATGAAAGATACTTTGCAGGAATATAGGCGAAAAGGCATCCAGTTCCTTGCTGCAGCTATTGGGCAGGATAAAGAGGCTATCCGTGAACTTTACGGTGCTGAAAACACATTGGATATTACCGATTTGAAGCAGCTCCCGGCAAGATTGGTACAAGTAATCGCAAGGTTCCTGTAGTATGGTATACTAAGCAGAAATGGAGGTGGTGGCATGGATTGTGTGAAAATAGGCAATTTAATAGCCAAGCTGCGAAAAGAAAAAAACCTTACTCAGAAAAATATTGCAGATGCGTTGGGTATTCAAAATAAAACGGTTTCTAAATGGGAATGTGGTTTAGGGTGTCCTGATCTATCGCTGTGGCCGGAACTGTCTGCTATTTTGGGCGTTGATATGAAACCGATGATGGAGGGTGAAATTACATCAAACAAGCCAGATAGCGGCAACATTGATAAAATACGTTTTTATGTATGTCCTTCCTGCGGAAATATTCTGGTTAGCACAGGAAGTGCCTCTATTTTCTGTTGCGGAAGAAAGTTAGAACGCATCCTCCCTACGGATGCGACTATTGCACCCAAAATCACAGTGGAGGAAATGGATACGGATTACTTTATCACCTTTGACCATCCAATGACCAAAGAACATTATATTTCCTTTATGGCCTTTGTTAAAAGTGACAGAGTATTTCTGAATCGCTTGTACCCGGAACAAAGTCCAAGTTGTAGGTTTCCTATAATTACTGGCGGTAAACTATATGTTTATTGTAATAAGCATGGATTGTTAGTATATGCAGATTACCTAACAAATTGAAAGACTCTGCAAGGAACAGCTGACATGGAGCGAGCAACTACCTCCGGTCATCGAAGAAATAATGCTTGGAAGCAAAACTAACTTGAGGATAACTCGTTCGCAACAAGTCGCCAGTTGATGAATGTGTACGGAAAGCCCGAAAAGCGGTATGAAGTCCGCAGCGAGGATAACGCCGTAGACGTATAGATTCACGATTGAGAGGTTCACTTTTAACCATTACCCACTATCTTTTAACGGTTACTCTGAAAAATGCACCGCTACCCTGAAATTTAACGATTACTTTTGTGTATCGGTCGAGGTGTTCCACACCAAGCCCCGAAATGCCCGATGTACTAAAACGCAAAAGGTCGTGAGAACCCAGTAATACTGGACTCTCACGGCTTTTTTATGAACACAAAAAACGGCAGCAGTGCTGACGTTA
>CAZKSK010000334.1:0-2908 GCA_964555225.1 uncultured Bacteroides sp. | reverse complement strand
CATACACCATGGGTAAATTTGCCTTTAATGTTTCGAGAGCTTCTCTCTTCATTATGTATAATTTCATTTACGAGTTCTCCTCGTTGGTATCAAACAATACAGGTATCTGGTCAAAGGCCTTGCTGAGAGGAAGCTCCATTGCTTCCTGCGCAAGCTGATATGAAGTCTTTTCCGGGTTGAGCACCTCTTCCATAAATACAATGTCTCGCTTTAAATAAGCCTTTTTTAGCGCAATAAACCATTCCTTATTGTGATATGTATCTTCTCCGCCCTCCTGCTTTAAATCTTCAAAAACATATACAAGTGCCGGGAAAACAAGCATTGAATGAAACAGAGCTTGGAGTTCGGTTTTGGCAGCATAAATTGCGTATATATCATAATCCTTCGTACCCAGGCCTATTCTGATTTTCGAGGAATCTAGGTTAATCTCGGCCGGTCGATCATCCTCGGTGATTCGTTTATAAATCGAAAATATGGATCCAGCGTTGGTAAACTCCTCATAATCTTTCGTAATATCCAGACTCTGAAGATTCTGGTAAGCCAGTATTGAACCGGCAAAAAGGTTAAAAGCAATACCGCTATAATCATCCACCCAATCCACGCAGGTAAAATTGGCTACATTCTTTTTGAGAATAACAAAAGCCACTGCGTCAAATGAACCATTAATCCTTCCAATTGGAATGGTGTGTTCTATATGCTTTGATACTGAGCGCAGCACCTCTCTGTAAGCTGTTGTTGAGCATTCCAGGTGGATAACATATTCGGCCTGTCCATTCAGAATCAGCTGTTCCAGTTCCTTGCAGTTCATAGCAATATCAAAGGTTAGCTTCAAGCTGTTTACCCCTTGCCTTGCCTGTTCAAAATCTACATTGAAGAGAGAGTCTTTGTAATCATCCTTTTCATCACTTAATACCGGGTAGGTAAACAATCTGTTAGTTATATTCATATACGTTTACCTCCATAGCATAATCATGAGAATCTGTAAGTGTAACTGTTATTTTAACTTTCTCTGATGAGGACATGCTTGCCACCTCAATGTAATCGCCGTTCAAACTGGCCGCATAGCATCCTGCTGACGGTTTGGCTCCGGTTATGCGAATGAGATTAGACTTTCCATTTTCACCCACAGTAACAAGCTCTATTCTTCCGTGCTCAACGTCATGTGGAATTTCAAAGTTTACAGTGTAGGTTCCGGTACCTTGCTTGATAATCCGGACATTTTTCAATGGGCAATTTATCTCGCCACCAGACTTCTTCTCTATAATAATGTCTTTGCCTCCCGGGTTCGGTTTTCCTCTGTAAGAATCCAGTTTCTTTCTCTTCCTCTTTCCCTTAAGGATTCGTAACCCCGGATCTCCAGCAGGGCCAAGTGTTCCGGTAGTCTGTTCTGTCTCGCGGCTTCCCTTATCGCCTTGTCCATAAAAGAAGCCCTTCGATGGTGTTTTTGTCGGTCTCTCAACAATGTCAATCTGACCGAGATGATCGTTCAGATTCTCTCGCTTGTTTTCTGAGTTACCGGTTTCAACGGTCTCTGGCTCCTTTTGTAAAACCCCACCCAAGCCTTCAACGTCAATTTCGTCATCGCTGGTATGTTCGGCAAGTTTTGATATAATAGCGCGAATCCAGTCTTTAATTTCCTCATAGTACGCTTGAGCTTGTTGGGGATTTGAATGCCGTCCAGGTTCCCAATTATCGTGAGCAACGGTTTCCATGGCTCTGAAATAGCTGTTAAGATCTTTTCCTTTTAGTTCAAGAATTCCAGTAAACGGAACCAGCTTTGATATATTTCCCAAGCGAAACAGCTTCATTCCCGCTTTCCTTACGATAAGTACTTTCCGGTCCAGCTTTTCATTCGGATCGATAAGTAGACGAAACTCAAGAGTACCGAGCCCATGGAAATCCTTAGTGTAGGTATATACGCCTTCCGTGCGTGTTAAAGCAAGATAATTGCCATATGTACCTTTTGTTTCTCCTGGACGTTCATTATGGGTGCGAAGCATATAATTACCAAGAGTGTGAACATTTATTTCGCGTCCTTGTACTTTCACTCGCAGTTGTCCATTATAAAATGACATAAGGAAGTTTTCTAATAGTGCAATAGTAATTTCAGTATCCCAATCACTTGCGGCCTTAAAACCATAAATAAAAACATCAGTGCCGATCTCCGTCCGGTTATTAAGTGCGTCGAGTTCCGGAATGGATTCCACAGGATTATTTCCGTGCGGATTGCCATAGTATCCCACACCACTCGTCATTGATGTTCCGTCCGGGTAGGACAGCAATCTTGAAATGCCCTGCGTTGCACGTTCGTGCTTCTGGTTGAACGTTCTATAGAATACCAGCCTGTAATAGGAATTGCTAAATGGCGCATTTTTTCCGATTCCGAAGGCACCGGCCTTATCATCGCCTTTGTTTGCACCTCCGTCAATTTTTATCAAAGCATTCCAGCCATCAAAATTAAAATTAAAAGGGTCATCCGGATCTCCATACGGATCTGCTAGACCGGTGGTATTGTAGTCACTAATTCTAAGCATGAATCCACTGTCGTAACTTGCATGAGATACTGCGTTTTTTAAGAAGAACTTTGCTTTCTCACTCTTTGACGTATCCCAGAAGGCCTTGCATTTTCTTAGTATTTGACGATAATCCCCAATACCTGGAATCTGGACATCATGTACAAAATACTTTTCAAATTCGACAAGTACCTCTGGATTGATGTCATCTACAGCCGCATCAAGCGAGTTTTGACAATTTTCTCTTGCAAGAGAAAACAGTTCAGTACCATTAAAATTTTCAATACCGGCATCTGCCACACCTTTTATTTGGCCGTCCTGGTTGCTCGGAAAATTCCAACTAATCATTTTTCATCACCTATCTCATGTAAAGTATAGGTTTATTAACAAACGTC
>CAZKSK010000333.1:0-2909 GCA_964555225.1 uncultured Bacteroides sp. | reverse complement strand
CACCGGCTGTTTCAGCTAAGAATTCAAGTTCATCCATATATTCAGCGGTTTTACGCTCATCCTGCAATGGAGTAATCAATCCAATCAGCACAGCAGTTTCGGTCTGCGCTTCTGTTATAACAAATTCTTTCATCTAATGATCCTTGCTCTTTAATGTATTCTTTTTTAATTTAACAACAGCATCCTCTAAAGACTCCGTCGGTTCTATTATGTTATAGCCCTGCCAAAAATCAGAATCTTGAAAATTTTCTATTTTATCAGATAAAACATTTCCTATACGGAAAGCATTCCTATAATGTATATTTTCCGTTGGATTATCCTCTCTATCGGTAACAGCAGTTTCAGCAACTACAATATAGTTGGTATGAAACATTTTTCTTTTCCAATCGCATTGAAAACGCAATGTACTACGAATATAGTTCAGATAAGTTTTTGAGCCAACAGTCTTATAAGATATAAGATAGGATAATTCTTGGGGATTGAATCTCATACCTATTGGCTTTTTTGCCAAGACTTGTTCAGTAACTTTATAATTATCACGCATATCCGTAAGAAGTTCCATCCTTTCAAATGCTAAGGTTTCTCTATCAATATAATAATTTCCTGACATTAACGGAAATAATCGTTCAACAATTGGTTCAAAATGAATTTTATAATAAAACCGTCCGTCAATCACAGCATATTCTACAAATGAAAATTTGTACCATCCAAGATTTTCTTCTTCGAGCAATGGCCAAGCTGTCTTTACCAAATCAAGAGCAGTTCCCTGAGTCGGTCCTCCTTGTAACTTTACAGAAAGCGTATCACATAAATTTTGGCTAAGTATTTTTCTTCCTTTTAAAATTCTTACTCGCTCACGTGAATCATTGCCATTAGTATAAGATGTTTTATAAATTTTAATAACAGCTTCACAGACACTAATATAATGTTTTTTTTTGCGGATAGTTTCTCGATAAAAAGCTGTTAACATAGTAGGATAGTTCGGGTAGTTTACAGCAACCTTGCTCATGGCTTCTTCCACAATCTTTTGAGCATCAATAGGTGTTACTATAACTTCTTTCAAGGGTAAAGCTATCTGCCGCAGATAAACTGTATGTTTATTTTTTTTCTTCTCCAAATTATTAATAATCAAATTTTCCGTAAGATACCCTAAATGAGAAAATTTAATTTGAATACTTTTATTATCAGGAAGAATCTTAAGAGAAAAAGCTCCTTCTTTATTGGTAACCGTACCTTTATTCGTTCCAGACAACGAAATACAGACATTCTCCAGATTTTTATGAGTTCTAGAATCTTTCACTACTCCATAGATAGTAAAATATTCGCTTGTATTTTGAGCCGATAAACCTCCGACAAAAGTTAATATCAGCATAAAAAAGAGCATTCTCGTTTTCATAATCATATCTGTTTGGTTCAAAGGTATAAAAAGTTTTGGAGATATAATAAAAGGAAAGAATTTATTTAAAAAAATACGTTCCAAGAATAAAAAACTCTTGAAACGCATTCTTTAATATTAAAAAATTGCGATTATTCTTTCGGCAAACGTTTTACAACAATTGATCCACGCATATTATGCTTACGAGCCATCTTACTAAATTTAGCATCACGTGACATCGAGTTAACGATAGAACGTGAAACCGTTTTAGTTGTAACGCTCGTATTTGGCCAACTTCCGTTAAGTATATTATATATTGCACAACTTAACATAGGATCTGCCCCATCTTTAACAGAAATTGTTGTAGAGTAATCATCACTGGACGCTGTCTCTGTAGAATATGTTCCCCATTCAAAAAGTCGCGAAGTTTCATCTACTTCACAATCAGGTTCAAATCCATCCGCATAATCCGATTGATTTTTTGCATTATAACTTTTAAATGTAATCGGAGCAAATTCATAAGAATTTCCCTCAAAATCATAATCTGTCTTATAATCATCCGATTCAATGACTTCCATCCCTACATTCTTACCAATCGTTGTTGTTCCTACTGTAATCACATTGATATCAAGTCCTCTTAATCCATTAATGATCAATTCACTAGCCGAAGCAGTATTATCAGTAGTCAATACATATACCTTTTTTAAATTAACAGCATCAGAAAGAGCCTTTGTGATCATTTCATAATTTTCAGTTACCATTTTCTTTTTATCCGTATCATAAAAAGAAGGACTCTTACCTATATAATAATAACCGACTTCCCCATTAGCAATTCGATCAGCATTATATTCCATACTAGCATAAACATTACCTTCATATGCGGAGCCCGCCACAAGAGTAGCAAGCGTAACACTTGAATTCACATATCCTCCTCCATTATATCGTAAATCTAAAACCAAATCTGTAATTCCATCCTGCTTAAACTGGGAAAAAGCATCCAACATCTCCTTATCATGATAATAATCAAAGCCGACATATGAAAAATAGCCAATAATATGACTGCTTCCTTCTGGCTTAATTATTTCACTTGCCAAAATAGGACTTGCATCATAATTTGCTTTATTAATAGTAAAAGTGGTATCAGTATCTGACAAATAATAACCATTCTTATTTTCTTCATTATAAAAGACATAAGATTTCGTCGTTAGTGAAGCTGAAGATGTATTATCATACCCGATCAAAGCATAATAAACATCATAAAGATTACTTGCCGTAATAGAAGCTCCATTATACTTAGTAATTAGCGTGCCTCTTTTAATCCCCGCCTTATCCGCCGGAGAATCGGCATATACATAATCTACACCTAAAGCATACGTTGATGTCGTAAGTCTTCCCGCAAAAAGTTGACCAATACCAAAGTCAGTTGCCTTTCCGTTATCCGAACGGGTCACAGCCTTACTTGTCGAAGACGATGAAGTTTGTTCTACATATGAAAAACCCGTTGGCGGAATTAAATTAGCGCATATTTAACTTT
>CAZKSK010000332.1:0-2921 GCA_964555225.1 uncultured Bacteroides sp. | reverse complement strand
CTTTATATGTTCCTCTTCTTGTAATCTGTAAATTGTTTTTGTGAATGACAAGAAAAATTCATACATTTGTCATGAATGAAATGAGTTTTTGGAAACCTAACAAATTCAATAATTATGAAAAAAAACATGAGACGAATTGTTTTAATGTCGATCATCACTTGTATGACGGTAAATGCATTCGGATTTGTTGAAATGTATTCCGGATTTCCTGTGGCAGTACGCGACGGAGTGACGGCATTTGTAACAAAACGTCCGGCAATAAAGGATCGTCTGTTCCGCTCGCAAGCAGTGGACAAACGGATAGAAGAAGTGAAAAAAATGCTGAAGAATCCTTATCTGGCATGGATGTTCGAAAACTGTTTTCCAAATACTCTTGATACCACGGTACATTATAGCACGATAAACGGAACGGACGATACTTTTGTATATACCGGAGACATACACGCCATGTGGCTTCGTGACTCGGGAGCACAAGTATTTCCCTACGTGGAATTTGCCAATGAAGATCCGCAACTGAAAAAAATGCTGCGTGGAGTAATTCTGAGGCAATGGAAATGCATATGTATCGATCCGTATGCAAATGCTTTCAATTTCGGTCCGACGGGCTCTGAATGGGACAGTGACGAAACGGATATGAAGCCGGAACTGCACGAACGGAAATACGAAATAGATTCCCTATGTTATCCCATTCGTCTGGCCTATGAATACTGGAAAAAGACGGGAGACAGTTCGATATTCGGTGAAAGCTGGTTACAGGCCATGAAAGCAATTCTGAAAACATTCCGGGAACAGCAACGCAAGACGGGACTCGGACCCTACCATTTTCAGAGGAAGACAGACAGAGCTTTTGATACCGTGCCTAACGACGGATATGGAAATCCGGTGAAACCTGTAGGCCTGATTGCCTCCATGTTTCGTCCGTCGGATGATGCAACGATTTATCCTTTCTTGATTCCATCGAATTTCTTTGCCGTATCATCACTGAAAAAAGCTGCTGAAATATTGACCCGAGTAAATAAGAAAATCGTAATGGCCAAGGATTGCAAGCAACTTGCTACGGAAGTAGAAAAAGCTCTGCAGAAATATGCCATTTACAATCATCCGAAATACGGGAAGATCTATGCCTATGAAGTTGACGGATTCGGGAATCAACTGCTCAGCGATGATGCCAATGTTCCCAGTTTGCTGGCACTTGCCTATATGGGAGATGTAAGTCTGAACGATCCGATCTACCAGAATACCCGTCGCTTTGTATGGAGTGAAGATAATCCTTATTTCTTTAAGGGGAAAGCAGGTGAGGGTATTGGCGGTCCGCATATCGGATATGATATGATATGGCCCATGAGTATTATGATGAAAGCCTTTACCAGTACGGATGACAAAGAGATAAAAAATTGCATTGAGATGCTGATGAAAACGGATGCAGGAACGGGATTCATGCATGAGTCTTTCCACAAGGACGACCCGAAACATTTTACCAGAGCCTGGTTCGCATGGCAAAATACACTTTTTGGCGAACTTATCCTGAAATTGATAAGTGAAGGCAAATTATATTTATTAAATGAATTATAATTGTAAAAAAAGGGAAGAGTTATTTGATTATTGAATTTAATTACTAAATTTGCATGTCGAAAAAGAGTTTTCTTATTTTTTGCAAGTTTTTATTTTCTTTTTTTATTTTGCTTTCATTTTGTGATTTATTTTTATCTCTATCTCATTAGTTTATTTATTAAGTGTTTTTAATTTATGATTTATTTGGTTGCTATTTCACTGTTTATTTATATATCATACAATATTTATGTTATCAAAAGTTTCGGTATTCCAAAATCATTGAGTCAAACGAGTTATTTATTGTTGAACTATAATAAGAAATTTTATTTTTTCAGTTTTTTGTGCATTTCGGTCGGTGTGTTATTGTGGCCTGTGTGGTGTGAGTTATCACCCAAAGAAATTTCAATACTTCCGGCTTTGGCATTGAGTGGCTTTATACTAAGTGGATTAACACCTTTATTCCACAGAAGTCTGGAAAAGCCCATACACTATATTTCATCGGTATTGACATTTGTGTTTTTTTCCATCTGGATATTGATGGTGAACATGGTTTTATTCGTAGCAGACGCTGTCATGATAGGCATGTTCTTCGTATTGCACAGGGAATGTTACGTATATCACGCAGAGAATATAATTGCTTTTACCTTGATGTTTTATTTGCTGTACATTTTGATCTAACTGAAAGAATAGGAAACATTCATATAAGACAACAAACAAAAATATAATGACATTACTATAAAAACAGGCGATCTCCTCAGGGGAAAGGAGACCGCCTTTGTTGTGAATAAAGGTAACCACGCATTACCCTATTTTCACCGACTTTCACAAGCAGGATGAAAAAAACTTTTTTACTATGAAAAAACACGAGTTATTTATTGATCTGTTTTCTCAAAAAAAAGGTCTTTCTTTTTAATTTAACATTTACATCTATAAAGTTAATATTTAATTTTTAATATTCCAAAAAAAATCATTGTTTTTTTAATTAAATCATAAAATCAATCATTATTGACCTTGAAAAACGAACATACAAGACAAAAAATAAGTATATTCGCACGAATTTTCAAAATACAAACCTAAAAATGAGAAGTTTTTGTTCAGATAACAATTCAGGAGTACATCCGTCAATAATGAATGCCTTGACGGAGGCCAATACGGACCATGCCGTGGGCTATGGAGAGGATAAATGGACCGAAGATGCGGTAGCAAAAATCCATGAAGCATTCGGTGACTGTATGCCACTGTTCGTATTTAACGGAACCGGAAGTAACGTGATTGCCTTGCAATGTATGACACGTACTTACCAAACCATATTTTGTGCGGAAACGGGACATATCTTTGTAGATGAGTGTGGTGCCCCGGCACGATTCACG
>CAZKSK010000331.1:0-2927 GCA_964555225.1 uncultured Bacteroides sp. | reverse complement strand
CATTATTTTGTATAGTAATGCGGCACTCACTCGATGACCGCAGTGTACCGAAGCACCGGACTGCTGCGGGGTAACGCTGCAATCCCTGACGCAGTGTGTCCATCATTTTTATAACGCATTAAATTGCTTTATCATTCATTTAACATTGTCACATGGCACTCACACCGCATGTGTATGTCTGGTATCCAATACCAGGTGTGGGTCGCTTTTTGTAGGCGGCACAAAAAGCTCCGCAAAAAGGCAGAACGCATTTCGGACGTCCTGTCCGCGTTCTGCATTAGCTCATCCATGAGCGTCAGCCGCGTTCAGGCGCCACTTGGGCTATCGCCTCATGCGCCAGCGCGGCTTCCTTTAAGTATAATGCTACCTTACTGTGCATTAATTCTTTTTATCATATACTTGTGTGACTTTTACCCTGCGGAGATACTTCTACAGGGCTGAGTCCTCACATCCTGTGGGAGTCAGCCATTGTCGCGGCCGTCCTGGCCGCTTCATTATCGTAGTGGCTAAAACTTTGTTTTAATAAACGCTGCCTATTGTCAGCATTTACTTCTTAATCTTTCTGCTTACCATTATTCTCTGTTGTCAAAGACCTGTAAAACCGGTATGTTCCCGGTTACTTTTATTTAATACATGATACTCTCTTAACTTTTACTGTCCATGAATTTTTCATGGGGTAATGATTTTATATTCTTAATCTTTTATTTTCAACGTTAATTTTTAAACCAAGTGCTCCGCATACTTTCAAAAAAGTGGTGATATTACAATTAATGCCATTCTCAACTTTTGAAAGTTGTTGTTGAGTTACATGAGCTTTTTTAGCTAAATCTTTTTGTGAAATTCCAAGATTATTTCTTTCTTCTAAAATTTTTATTGAAAGAGCAAGTAATTCTCTTTCTTCATTATATAATTGCGAAAATTTATCGTCTTTTAATTCTTCTTTTATATTTTTTTTAAATGTTCTCATTATAAGCCTCCAATAAATTTTTCTCATTAAATCTTTTTAGAAAATCTTCCCTGAATTTTTTTGCCTTTTCTATTTCCGGCACAGGAACTTTCTCAGATCTTTTAATGAATGGATGAGTCAGAATTATGTAATCTTTGTAGCAAAAGAAGTATAAAATCCTTAATTGATCTCCAGACAATTTTATCCGTAGTTCATGTATACCATCAACCAGAAGATCAGCGTACGGGCGCGGAAGATTCGGGCCTCTTTCTTCAAGGAATGAAAGTAATCCAAGAATTTTTGCCCGATTGTTTATGCTTTTTGTAGAAATAAAATCTTCAACGGGGCATTCTCCTTCCGTCGTTTCATAATAAATGATTTTCCAGTTTGTCATCTTATTCAATTTACATCATATATGATGTAATGTCAACTAATATTTATACTTGAAACATGAATTGAGGCAAAGACAACTGAGGGACGAAACAAATTTGGACAATTCTTTCGCATAAGTATCAATTATGCGATACGGGGAATGATCCCTCACCCAGAAAAATCAAAATCCCATGATAATTTACCAGTTTCACTTGATATAAAAGGCCCGGAATAATTAACATTAGTTTTTACTCTTTCATCAGAAAAATCACGAGGTATTTCTATTACTATGATAAGTTTCTTTTGATAAATCCCTAAACATTGAAAATTTAACCAGGAATATCCTGCAGATATCAACTTGTCGAATTTTTCCTCATAATCAATCAGATTTATTAAATCAGATTTTTTAATAGAAACAGAATAATTCTCTAAATAATTTTCATATATTAAAACATTATCCCACACAGGGATATTCTTTTCAATCTCCTTTATAAAATCTAATAATTTCACAATATGATATTGTAATTGTGACATCGAATACTCTTATATTAAAATTTGGTCATCCACTAACATTAAACGCATCACTCAAAAAATTATACTTCACCCATATAGTCCAGGACTCCATATATATTCAACAATAGTCGGGGATATTCCTTTCACAGAAAATACTTCATTTTCCGTGATAATTATCTGAGGTGTATTGTTGTTTAATAGAACCACTTTGTTATCAACCTTAACTTCAATTTCCCCTTCTAAAATTAGTAACATCAAATTTTCATTTTATAATTATTATATATATCATGCTCATTGATACGTCTTAATTCAACTCGGAAATATTTTTCTGAAGCCAAATGACAACTAATTTTCCCATAATTAAATATTTCATCTTTATTGATCGTAACCATACTATCTTCTCCGTTTTGCAGGTTCACCTGGTTCTCTTAACTCAATAAATACTTTCATCACAATTACATTGGAATATTAAGCAAAAGGCCAGCCGGCTGACCTTTTTGTGCCTGTATGGCAATAGCTGTTTCTGTCAGCCATACTTATACATACATGACACTTTATGTCATGATCCAATTCTTTCGCATAAGCATCAATTATGCTATACGGGTGGGCTGGTGCTGTTGATTTTATATTGCTTGTTTCCCCACAAAGAAATATAGCCATAAAATTGTTTCATACAGGTTACCCTTTTAATAATTCAAGTAACTCATCTATTGTTATTCCTAAATCATTACAAATGGATTTTATCGTTTTTCTTTTTAATGATTTTTTCCCATGGATAGGAATAGTTGTACGTTTTTTATCACTATCTCTCATATAAATCGCATGACTACTACCGGATTGTCTTATAAATGTAAATCCGATTTTTTCAGCAATTTTCACCATTTGTTTTGAGTTGAGATCAGGAAACTGAGATGTCATACAGCAATTCTTACTGAAGCCACAGAATAATTATCTACTGGAAGTGGTTCATTGTTCTTTTTATATTCATCAACAAAAATAGCTATTAATGCCTTTATTTCAGACATTACTTCTTCATAGGAATCAGCTTCAGCATGACATCCTTGAAAGGTTGGACATTCAGCATAAAATCCGCCCT
>CAZKSK010000330.1:0-2932 GCA_964555225.1 uncultured Bacteroides sp. | reverse complement strand
ATTGCCTTAATGAGGCTATCGGATTGGCCTTGCCGGGAAATGGAACGGTACTTGCTACTCATGCTAATAGAATCAGTCTTTTTAAGGATGCTGCAAAGCTAATAGTAAAGAATACATATAAATATTATGAAGAGGGTGATGAGAGTGTTCTTCCTCGCAGTATTGCTACGAGAGATGCTTTTTTGAATGCGATGACACTGGATATTGCTATGGGTGGATCCACGAATACCGTTCTTCACCTTTTGGCTGTTGCTCATGAAGCAGAGGCTGATTTTAAGATGGATGATATTGATATGCTTTCCCGTCGGGTACCCTGCCTTTGTAAAGTGGCTCCGAATACTCAGACATACCATGTACAGGATGTGAATCGTGCAGGAGGTATTTTAGGAATTATGAATGAATTGGCGAAAGGTGGACTTGTAAATACGGAAGTTCATAGAGTAGATGGTAGTATTTTGGGTGAAGCCATTTCCGAATACGATGTAACCGGTAAGGATATCTCGGTTGAGGCTAAACGGATTTATTCCAGCGCTCCCGGACATTATTATAATATTGTAATGGGTTCCCAGTCAAATAATTATTCGGAACTTGATACGGATCGTACTAATGGGTGTATTCGTGATTTACAACATGCATATACGAAAGACGGAGGATTGGCCGTTTTGCATGGAAATATTGCTCAGGATGGATGTGTCGTGAAAACGGCAGGTGTGGATGAGAGTATTTGGAAATTTTCCGGTCCCGCAAAAGTTTTTGACTCTCAAGAAGCTGCTGTCGACGGCATTCTTGGAGGAAGAGTTGTTAAAGGTGATGTTGTTGTCATTACTCATGAAGGACCGAAGGGTGGTCCGGGAATGCAGGAAATGCTTTATCCTACATCATATATTAAATCGAAGCATCTGGGTAAAGAATGTGCTTTGATTACAGACGGTCGTTTTAGCGGGGGAACGTCCGGACTGAGTATAGGTCATGTATCTCCGGAAGCTGCTGCGGGAGGGAATATAGGTAAGATAGTAGATGGTGATATAATAGAAATTGATATACCAGATAGAACTATTAATGTAAAATTAAGTGATGTGGAATTGGCTGCACGCCCAATGACACCGGTTACTCGTAAAAGAAGTGTCCCGAAGAGTCTGAAGGCTTATGCTTCGATGGTAAGTTCTGCGGATAAAGGTGGAGTGAGAATCATTGACTAATTAATTACTAAAGGTAAAATTTATGAGTAAGGAAAAAATCAGTGGTGGAGAAGCATTAATGCGTTCATTGGAAGCAGAGGGTGTTGATACGATATTCGGTTATCCCGGAGGAAGTATTATGCCTGTATATGATGCGCTTTTTGATCATACAGATAGAATAAAGCATATATTGGTTCGTCATGAACAAGGTGCAGCCCATGCAGCTCAGGGATTTGCAAGAGTTTCAGGAAAGGTTGGCGTTTGTCTGGTAACAAGTGGACCGGGAGCAACTAATACGGTAACGGGTATAGCCGATGCCATGATGGATAGTACTCCTATAATTGTTATTGCCGGACAGGTTGGAAAAGTGGTTCTTGGAACGGATGCATTTCAGGAAGTCGACTTGGTTGGAATTACGCAACCTATCAGTAAATGGAGTTATCAGATTCGCAACGCCGAGGACGTGGCATGGGCGGTTGCAAGAGCTTTTTACATAGCAAGTACCGGAAGACCGGGACCTGTAGTTTTGGATTTTACTAAAAATGCACAGGTTGAACAAATTGAAAATTACGAACCTAAGGTTGTTGATTATGTTCGGAGTTATTTGCCTGAGCCTGATACGGATCCGCTTTCTTTGGTAAAAGCGACCGAATTAATTAATGAAGCTAAAAAGCCGTTTGTTTTGGTAGGACAAGGAGTTGAACTGGGCGGTGCTTCGCAAGAATTAAAAGATTTTATAGAAAAAGGTGATATGCCGTTTGGTTGCACCCTTCTTGGTTTATCGGTGATACCTTCTGATCATCCTTTGAATAGGGGAATGCTGGGAATGCATGGGAATTTGGCTACTAATGTTAAAACAAACGAGTGTGATCTGCTTATAGCTGTGGGTATGCGTTTCGATGATAGGGTAACGGGTGATTTGAAGACATATGCCAAACAGGCAAAAATAATTCATTTGGATATTGATCCTACCGAAATAGATAAGAATGTTAAGGTTGATGTGGCTGTTCTGGGTGATTGCAAGAAGACGTTAAAGAAACTGACTATCATGATGAAGGCGAACCACCACAAAGAGTGGATTGATAGTTTTACTCCTTATTATGAAAAAGAATATAACGAAGTAATCAATAAGGAAATTAATCCTGGTAAAGGACCTATTTTGATGGGTGAAGTGGTAAATGCCGTGAGTGAAGCAACAGGCCATCAGGCTGTGTTGGTTACGGATGTAGGCCAGAATCAAATGATTTCGGCCCGTTACTTTAAATATACATTAAACCGTAGTATAGTGACGTCAGGTGGTATGGGTACGATGGGCTTTGGTTTACCGGCAGCAGTCGGGGCTACTTTCGGAACGGATAGAACCGTTTGCCTTTTCTTGGGTGACGGAGGTTTGCAGATGTGTATTCAGGAATTGGGTACAATCATGGAACAACAGGCTCCTGTGAAAATTATTGTATTGAATAATAATTATCTGGGTAATGTTCGCCAATGGCAAGCCATGTTTTTTAAACATCGCTATTCTTTCACTCCGATGATGAACCCTGATTATGTGAAAGTTGCTCAGGCGTATGATATCCCATCTCAGCGGGTTGTAGAAAGAAAAGATTTAAAGGAAGCCATTCAGACAATGCTTCAATCTCAAGGTCCTTATTTGCTGGAAGTTGCTGTTATAGAGGAGGGAAATGTTTTACCAATGACTCCTCCGGGAGCTCCGATTAGCGAAATGTTGTTGGAATGTTAAAGGAATAGATTAT
>CAZKSK010000329.1:0-2943 GCA_964555225.1 uncultured Bacteroides sp. | reverse complement strand
TAGATCAGGGATCAAGTCTTTTATCAACTTTGGCTGGAGAGGGTATTTATTTACCTTCAGCTTGTGGAGGTAAAGGTTCTTGCGGACAATGTAAATGTCAGGTCGTTGCAGGTGGTGGTGAAATTTTGGATTCTGAAAAGGGACAATTTACGCGTAAGCAGATTAAAGATCACTGGCGTTTAGGTTGTCAATGTAAGGTAAAAGGTGATTTGGAATTGAAAATTCCGGAATCTGTTTTGGGTGTAAGAGAATGGGAATGTGAAGTGATCAGTAATAAAAATGTAGCTACCTTCATTAAGGAATTTATTGTGGCTTTACCCAAGGGTGAGCATATGGATTTTATTCCAGGATCTTATGCACAAATTAGGATCCCTAAATATAAGATGGATTATGATAAGGATATAGATAAGTCACTTATCGGCGATGAATATCTTCCTGCATGGCAGAAATTCGGTTTGTTTACTTTAAAATGCCAGAATGATGAGTCGACTATTCGTGCGTATTCTATGGCTAATTACCCGGCAGAAGGTGATCGTATCATGTTGACGGTACGTATTGCTACACCTCCGTTTAAACCGAGACCTCAAGTAGGATTCCAAAATGTAATGCCGGGAATTGCTTCTTCTTATATTTTTACCTTGAAACCGGGCGATAAGGTTATGATGAGTGGACCTTACGGAGATTTCCATCCAATATTCGATTCTAAGAAAGAAATGATTTGGGTAGGTGGCGGTGCCGGTATGGCTCCACTTCGTGCACAGATTATGCATATGACTAAGACTCTTCATACGGCAGATCGTGAACTCCATTATTTCTATGGTGCTCGTGCTTTGAATGAAGTTTTCTATTTGCAGGATTTCCAACAGTTGGAAAAAGATTTTCCTAACTTCCATTTCCATTTGGCACTCGATCGTCCTGATCCTGCAGCTGATGCAGCTGGGGTTAAGTATACAGCAGGTTTTGTTCATAATGTAATGTATGAAACATATCTGAAAAATCATGAAGCTCCGGAGGATATCGAATATTATATGTGTGGACCTGGTCCGATGTCGAAAGCTGTCGTTAGCATGCTTGACAGTTTAGGTGTTGAATCTTCCAGCATTCTATATGATAATTTTGGTGGATAATAGAATTATCAATAAACACAATTAAACAAAATGATAAAAGGCCGTTTTCCTCATGAAAGGAAAGCGGCTTTTTTAATTATTACCGGAATTTTGTTTGCTTATTTCAAAGATTTTGACGAATATTGCATCTATTCTACTGATTTTTTAATTCTGTTGATGAGTTTAAATAATATCGTTTAATTAAAATATTATATATGAGTAATCTTAATTATGGAGTTGTTGGTAATTGTCGTACAGCCGCTTTCATATCCGAAGAAGGAAATCTCGACTGGTTTTGTTTGCCTGATTTTGATTCACCTTCTGTCTTTGGTAAAATATTAGATCAGGATAAAGGAGGGAGCTTGGATATTATTGTTCCTTCTGAATACAGTATACAACAACAATATATAAACCATACCAATATATTAATTACAACTTTCACTTCTTTAAAAGAAGGTTGCTTTGAAATAATAGATTTTATGCCAAGATACAAGACGGGTGAAGATACTGACTATTATATTCCGGCAGAACTATATAGACTGGTAAAATTAAGAAGCGGACATCCGAAATTCAAGATCAAATATAATCCGAAACTTAATTATGGTGGAGGTGAAATGATACATAAAGCAGGTCCCGAATATGTAAAATCCTGTTTGGTAGGTAATCTGGAAAATGCAATATATCTATATTCGAGTTTCAATTTCGATTCGATATTAAATAGTGAAGATATAGAACTTGTAAGCGATGGATTTATGCTGATTTCATATAATCAGAAAGTTATTAAAGTTGATATCGAGCGGGTCTATCTTGAGTATGAACGTACAAAAGTATATTGGATGAATTGGTCGAATCGTTCAAAGAAGTTTGCTGTGTTCAATGATTATATAGAACGCAGCATGCTTATACTCAAATTAATGTCATATCAACGTACCGGTGCAGTATTGGCAGCTCTTACTACAAGTATACCTGAAATAATAGGAGATGTTCGAAATTGGGATTACAGATATTGTTGGCTGCGTGATGCGTCAATGTCTATTGAAACGTTAATACAAGTAGGACATAGAGGTGCAGCTAAACGATTTATGAAATTTATAACAAATATTTTGCGCTCAAAATCTGATAATTTTCAAATAATGTACAGCATTCATTATGAAAGAGATATTCAAGAAGTTGAATTAGAACATTTGAGTGGTTATAAAAATTCACGACCTGTAAGAATCGGAAATGCTGCTTATAGCCAACAACAGAATGATATATATGGATATTTGATGAATGTTATTTATCAGTATTATCTATATTTTAGAGGAACTCTTGACGAAATAGAGGATGTTTTTGAGGTAGTAAAGGACATAGGTCGGGTTGTTTTAAAAGAATGGCGTAATCCTGATAACGGGATTTGGGAAATACGAAACAAAAAAGAGCATTTTGTATTTTCTAAAATAATGTGTTGGGTAGCGCTTGATAGAGCTGCCAAGATTTCTGACTGGCTTCATAAGGATGGATATGCCAAACGATACAAGGAAGAGGCCCAACTGATAAAGGATGATGTTTTGAAGAATGGATGGAAAGATGAAATTCTTTTTCAGAAATTACTGTGCTGAATTAAACAATATTAAATTCGGGAATCTCGCGTAAAAACCGGTAGCTGCTATTTAAATAATCAATTTCGCAGGCAAAATGCTGCATTCCGTTTGAAACCACCACCTGCTCTACCCGCAAAGCCATGTTGTACCGAACCACCTGGTCAAAAGTATCCTGGGTAATTTTCACATTCGGCGCTTTAAACTCCGCAATTAAATGAGCCTGTCCGCTTTTCGAATAAATCAGCAGATCGAAG
>CAZKSK010000328.1:1436-2952 GCA_964555225.1 uncultured Bacteroides sp. | reverse complement strand
TTAGATTGTTATATAGATATTTACAACCAGCACAAAAGCTGCTGCCGGAACCAATTTGCTCTCCCCTCTGCAACTCAAACTAATAGAGATCACTCTTTTAAAAAAATCTCATATAAACTAGTAAATACTGTTATGATAAACATTACCCCCCCCCGTATCTTACTGTATCACATAGAGTTACAAGTATGTAGGTTTTATGGCAGTTCTCATTTCACCTGACCGGAGCAGCAGAAGCGAGGATTTCTGCATGGGAAAAATGTTTTTGTTTGTATTTCAATTGGAGTACAAATAAAAAGGGGACCTCGCCCGAGAGCTTTACAGCCTCTGTATTTCACAGATACAGATTAACGGGCGGGGACCAATCTAAAAAAATAACGAAAAAAAAGAAAAATAATAGGAGAAAATAAATGAAGAAGATTTTTGTAGCAATAATACTCTTAACTACTTTTATGGCAGTAAATCTTTATGCTGATTGTGATATGATGGCACTTATAACAAGAAATGGAGCAGTTGTCTCAGGTATTACAGATCCAAATGATGATACTACTAATGATCTTGATGATCCTGAAGATTATTTTGACTGGCTTAAAAGTAGATCAACAAATTCTGGCGGGAAAAAAAATGATGATGGTTATGGAGTAATCTACTATCCTGAAGACGGTAGTTTTTACTATAATGCAGATAATTTTTATGATCCAGATAATCAAGCATGGTATAAAATTAGTAGAGATTTAGATGGTGAATGGCACTATGAAAATAATGGTTGGACTTGGTATGGTGATCCAAATCGCCATTGGGGATGGGATGATGAAAGTTCTCCTCTTGTTGAGCCATTAGATGATATTATTGTACCGTCTATTATGAATCCAAACACAGATGCTACAATAGTTATGGGACACGATAGACAGGGAACTGTTGGAAAAGGTAATCATCCATTTCGATTTGAATATGACTATGGTAATTATAACTACGGGACCTATATAATGATGCATAATGGAACGCTATCAAGTGCTTTAAAAAATCCAATTTTCGATTTTTTAACTAATCAGGGTTACCTTAATGATAATCCTTCAAATTGGGATGACACTACAGATGGTTACACTCAAGTATCAGATTGGATCGATAGCGAGTTGTTATTCAGGTATCTTACATACTTCATCGAACAGAATAATGGAGACATAGTAGTTGGAATAAATGAAGCATTTTCTCAAACATATCTACCGGGCGTATCAGATTCGAACATCAATGATCTACTAAGAGATCCCGAAGTATACTCTCGAGTAGCCAATTTTATATTTTCTGATGGAGAAAATTTGTATGCGTTTAGAAATGCTCCATTATCAGATTCTCAACACTCAATGTTCTATAAAGATAATGGAAGCTTTTATTCAATTAACACATATGATAACCCATCCGCCAGCATAGAACTAAATCAAGATGCCTTTGTAGTTTTATCCAGAACCGACGGAGTAACCGTATACGAAAACTTCCTGGATACACATTATAAATCATTCTC
>CAZKSK010000328.1:0-1336 GCA_964555225.1 uncultured Bacteroides sp. | reverse complement strand
AGTTCCAACTCCTATAAAATCCAAATCGAACCACGGGCTGATTATACTCTGGAAATTACTGATGGTTCATCTCTTGATATAACTGTTCCTTTCAATTTCTCAAGTGGAGCAGTCAGTGGAAATTGGTCAGGATATTGGATTCCCGGAAATTGCCGAATTGACGAAGCCTTTGGCGACAACTGGTCTAATGTCACCATGATAAAAGCAAAAAATTGGGTTTATTACAAACAACCTACTTCAAGAAGCTTTCCTGACTGTATACCAATAGGTGGAAAACCCGACGGCAAATATTTCGAATATGGTAAAGGTTATGTAGTCTGGGTAAGTGAAAATTTTACCCACACCTGGAATATTCCCGCCGAAATTACACCAAATGTTCCCCGCCCTAAAGCTACTGAATTCTTCACTTTCGAAGAGAAAGCTGATTATGAAGCAATCGATATTGTCGGAATTCCATCTGAAGTAAGAGAGATAGGGGTCTTTGAAAACGGAGTTTGCGTTGGGGCTGTGGCTGTTCAGGATTCTTCCGCACAAATACTGGTTTATTCTTCCAATTCCAATCGGGATGATACTCCTTTTTATTTCGAAGTATTTACTGATGATAACCGTTCTGCCCAAGAGGTATACTATCAGAGCTATGATCAAAAGAATGGTATCTTTGTAGATAAACTTTTATTACCGGGACAACAGGATTATTCCATTGTCAAATTGCATATCAAAAACAACAATCAGGAAATCCCTCAGACTGCTACCCTCTACGGCAATTATCCCAATCCCTTCAATCCTACTACTACCATTCACTTCTATCTACCTGAGGCCGGAAAGGTAAAACTGGAGATTTTCAATATCAAGGGACAAAAAGTAAAAACCCTTCTGGATGGTATGAGCAAGGAAGGTTATCAGGAAGTTGTCTGGAATGGTAATGACAACACAGAGAGAAAATTGGCTTCAGGAGTATATTTCTATAAATTGAGCTATGGTAATAAGTCATTACAGAAAAAAATGTTGTTGCTAAAGTAGCTGACAGACATTAGATGTCAGAAATCAAAATACAAAAAAACAGTGATTAGCTATTAGTTAAACGGACTTGACTCCCTCATCCGGCTACTGCCGGATAGGGAGTTGAGAACGTTGATTAGAACACATTAGGATAGTCCCGATTCCTCGGGACGACCTACCGGGATTGGTCATTCCGAAGACCGGCAAAGCCGGACATTCGGAAGCTTAATAGAAAAACAGGAGTTCAGATGCTTAAAAAAAATCTCTTCTTTCTTCTCATTATTCATTGTTCATTATGCATTATTCATTCTTCAACACTCGAAGTGTCCCTCGATGG
>CAZKSK010000327.1:0-2977 GCA_964555225.1 uncultured Bacteroides sp. | reverse complement strand
GTTTCATCGGTTACCATCTTGTAAAGATGCTAGTCAAGAATGACAATGAGATTGTAGGTATAGACAATATCAATTCCTATTATGATATAAATTTGAAGTATGGACGTCTTTTCGATACCGGAATCGATCGTTCTCTGATCCAACCGTTTGTGGCGGTGAGAAGTACCAAATATGCCAATTATCGTTTTATACGGATGGATTTAACAGACCGTGAAGAGATTAATCATTTGTTTGAAGTTGAACATTTCACTCATGTCTGTAATCTGGCTGGTCAGGCGGGAGTCCGTTATTCGATAGAGAATCCTTATTCCTATATCGAATCAAATATTGTCGGGTTTCTCAATCTTCTGGAAGCTTGTCGCAATCACGGTGTAAAGAATTTTGTATATGCCAGTTCAAGCAGTATTTACGGGATCGACTCACATTCCCCGTTTTCCGAAGATGACCGAACAGATCAGCCTGTGAGCCTCTACGCGGCAACGAAGAAAAGTGACGAAGCCATGGCATACACCTATAGTAAACTCTATGGCATATCTACCGTCGGATTACGTTTTTTTACTGTATACGGACCGTGGGGGAGACCGGATATGGCACCGTTTAAGTTCCTGAAAAGTATTTTGGAAGGAAAAACCATACAGGTTTACAATCATGGTGATAGTCTGCGTGATTTTACTTATGTGGATGATATTATCGAAGGAATGAGACGCATTCTGCTCTTCGAGAACAAGGACGATGTGCCTTATCGCATCTATAATATAGGTTGTTCACATCCCGTTAATTTAATGGAATTTATAGAAACTCTGGAATGCATCACGGGGAAAACGGCTAATAAAGAGATGCTTGGGATGCAACCTGGCGATGTTCCTCTAACGTATGCCGATACGACCCTGTTACAGCGTGATTTCGGTTATAAACCTTCGGTTGCACTGGCTGATGGATTGCAGCGGTTTTATGAATGGTATCTTTCTTTTTATAAATAAAATATAACAATCTATAGTTTCGTTGAATTTCTATGTTATATTTGCAATAAGTATAACAAACGGAGTAGCTTATGAAAATATTGATTGTAGAAGACCAGCGGGAATTGTCGGATAGCATTGTGAGTTTTCTCAGTAAAGAAGATTATTTTTGCGAACAGGCATTTACCTTTTCGGAAGCTTTGATGAAAGTAGACGTTTATGAGTATGATTGTATCCTGCTTGATCTCATGCTTCCGGGTGGTACGGGTCTTGATGTTCTTCGTAAAATCAAGGAACGCTCGCCCCAGACAGGTGTTATTATCATATCGGCCAAAGATTCGGTAGAAGATAAAGTAGCCGGATTGAAAATAGGAGCCGATGATTATCTTGCCAAACCGTTTCATTTGCCCGAGTTGAGTATGCGTATCTTTGCTCTGTTGAGAAGACGGGATTTCACCAATAGCAATATTTTGCGTAGTGGCTCGCTCGAAATAGATTTGTTGAGTAAGGAGGTTACCGTAGGAGAGAAAAAGCTGGATCTTACAAAAACTGAATATGAATTACTGCTTTTCCTTATCGAAAATCGCAAGCGTGTAGTTTCGAAAAGCGCTTTGGCTGAACACCTCAGCGGAGACATGGCAGATATGATGGATGATTTTAATTTTGTGTATGCCCATATCAAGAACCTGAAAGCTAAACTTTCGGATGCAGGAATTACCGATTGCATCAAGACATATTACGGAACAGGATATAAATGGGGGTTGGAAGGATGAAAAGTCTCTTAAATAAAAGCTTATCACAGTTTTTTGTCTGTGTCATCATCATTCTGTTCCTGTCGGCACCGTTGTTTTATTTGCTTACAAAATACTTTTATGCGGAGGATCTGATAGATGTGATAGAGGCTACACAACGTGGTAATGAGATTCCGGCACTCGATCTGGAAGAGGATATAGTTATCGGGATGACCATTCAGTTTCTTCTTATCTTCGTCGTGCTTTCATTTTCCCTATTCATTACTCTGCGTTTTATTACGCGTAAAATATGGAAGCCCTTTGATGACACTTTGCAAAAGACGGAACGTTTTAATCTGGCACAGGACGATATTCCGCAGTTCCCGAATACAGATATTAAGGAATTTGATCGACTGAATCACTCTTTGATGAAACTCATGGAGCGTGATAAGAACACTTATCGCATACAAAAGGAATTTGCAGAAAATGCTTCGCATGAATTGCAGACACCTATTGCCATCACTCGAAGTAAACTCGATCTGCTGATGCAGGAGCAATTGAATGAACGGCAAATGCATCTTGTATCTTCTCTCTATGATCTCAATACCCGTATGGGACATCTTAACCGAAATTTACTTTTGCTCGCAAAAATAGAAAATGCCCAATATACGGAAATGGAATTTATCGAGTTGGGTGATTTCATCCGTGATTCACTTCCTTCCTATGATATGTTCTTGCACGGATTGTCACTGACGTTAATTGATGAACGGAAAAGTAAGAATACGATCCGTGCAAATGCCATCTTGTTGTCTTGCCTTCTGAATAATCTCATCATAAATGCTATTCGTCACACCGTATCATTAAACGGTGAAGTAAGAATACTTCTGGAAGACGGACGAATAAGCATAAGTAATGAAAGTGATGATGGTCCGTTGGATGAGGACGCCCTTTTTCAACGTTTTCGTTCCGGTGATTGTAAATTGGTGGGCAATGGGCTTGGTTTGGCCATCGTAAAGGCCATATGCGACTATCACAATTGGAAAATAAAGTACTCTTTTCTGAATAAAAGGCACATTTTTACCGTTTTTTTCAAAATGATGTAACATCTTAAAAGGTCTATGTAACGAATCTTTGGTTCTCCGAATAAATAATATCTATACCTTTGTATTCTCTGTAAAACGAACTATAAAAAACATAAAAATGAAAAGAGTATTTATAGCTTTTATCACACTATTTATGTGTGCATGGGCTAATGCACAGGATCCTAATTTCTACATTTACCTTTGT
>CAZKSK010000326.1:0-2987 GCA_964555225.1 uncultured Bacteroides sp. | reverse complement strand
CAAAACGACGATATGAGTCCCAAGCAAAACGAGGATTTTCCGTCTTCTTTGCCAAACCTTCTACAACGGTATCGTTTAATCCCAGATTAAGAATTGTATCCATCATACCAGGCATAGATGCACGAGCTCCGGAACGTACGGATACCAACAATGGATTTTCTACGTCTCCGAATTTTGATTTCATTAAAGTTTCAATATGATTTACGGCTTTGTGGACGTCATCTTTCAAGATTTCAACCACTTTGTCTTTTCCTTTAGCGTAATACTCGTTGCATGTGTCGGTTGTGATTGTAAAGCCAGGGGGAACCGGTACTCCGATTAAGTTCATTTCTGCAAGGTTGGCACCTTTGCCTCCTAAGAGGTTTTTCATGTCTGCTCTACCTTCGGCTTGTCCATTGCCGAAAAGGTAAACTCTTTTTTCGTTCATAATTCTGTTTAAAAATGTTGACTGCTATTAAATTGTGGCAAATTTATGTAATAAGGATGAATTGAACAAACATTTTGGCTACTAATTGTAATCTCCATATTACAAATTTGAGATATAAGGAAGAATCGATTGTTTTATAAAAAAAAAGCCATATTTTTGCGAAATAATATTTAAGATGCAGTAGAATGGCTAGAAAGAAAAAAGAACTTCCAGTTCTTGAGAAGGTGTTGATAACCGGTGTGGCTGCCGAGGGTAAAGCCTTGGCTCGTGTGAATGATTTGGTGATTTTTGTACCGTATGTTGTACCGGGTGATGTAGTTGATTTGCAATTGAAGCGTAAGAAGAATAGTTACGCAGAGGCTGTAGCTGTCCACTTTCATGAATATTCTAAAGAACGGGTGAAACCTTTTTGTTGTCATTATGGGATTTGCGGTGGATGCAAATGGCAATGTCTTGATTATAAAGAACAGATTAAATATAAGCAACAACAGATTTTTGATAACCTTACTCGGATCGGAAAAATAGAATTGCCTGAAATCTCTCCTATTTTAGGTTCTGAGAAAACACAATTTTATAGAAATAAACTCGAATTTACATTTTCTGACAAAAGGTGGTTGACAGAAGCTGAAATAAAAAGCGATGAAAAGTTCGAACAGATGAATGCTTTGGGATTTCATATTCCGGAGTCATTCGATAAAGTGCTTGATATTAAAGAATGTTGGTTGCAGGATGATATTAATAACAGAATTCGCAATGAAGTACGTGAATATGCCTTGAGAAATAATTTGCCTTTTTTTAATATCAGGGCTCAACAGGGGTTATTAAGGAATCTGATGATTCGGACATCGACAACCGGAGAATTAATGGTATTATTACAATGTAAGGTAGTAGAATCTCATGATATGGAATTGGTGAAGTCTTTGTTGGATCATGTTGCTGAGAAATTTCCGGAAATTACTTCATTGTCATATGTCATCAATAATAAATGCAACGATACATTTGGTGATTTGGACGTTGTAACTTACAAAGGGAATGATCATATTTTTGAAGAAATGGAAGGATTGAAATTCAAGATAGGACCTAAATCTTTTTATCAGACAAATAGTGAACAGGCTTATAATTTGTATAAGGTTGCAAGGCAATTTGCAGAGTTATCCGGGAATGAGACCGTTTATGATTTGTATACGGGTACGGGAACCATAGCCAATTTCGTAAGCCGTCAGGCGAAAAGGGTCATTGGTATTGAGTATGTTCCGGAAGCTATTGAAGATGCCAAAGTGAATTCCGCAATCAACAACATAAATAATACAACTTTTTTTGCCGGTGATATGAAAGATATTCTTACTTCTTCATTTATAGAGGAACACGGATATCCTGATGTAATTATTACCGATCCTCCTCGTGCAGGAATGCATAAGGATGTTGTTAATGCCATTTTATATGCACATCCCAAAAGGATTGTCTATGTTAGTTGTAATCCAGCTACACAGGCCCGTGATTTGGCATTGCTCGATGAAAAATATAAAGTGACGGCCGTACAGCCTGTGGATATGTTTCCTCATACCCAACATGTGGAGAATGTAGTAAAGCTTGAGATCAGATCATAACAGGGATTATAGCATTAATCCCCATAGATATAATACCACCAGTAAGTATCACCGAATTTACGACGTGTATAATTCTTCTGATAGGTAGCATTATAGGCGTATTCATTTTGAAGAGCCAAAAAGTCCTTGAATTTGGAAGACATTTTTATGTTGTCAAAAGGTATTTCATATCCCGGATGCATGTATTGGTACATGAACAACGCTTCCTGATAATGCTTGTATAGAACCCCTCCTACTTCATAATATGTGTCCAACGCACTGACAAAATATTCCAATTGTCTGTCGAGGAGCAAAGAACATAGAAAATAGTCCAGGGCCATATGACTGCCTCTATTATTATTACAAAGACCTTCTAAATAATGAACCGTAGATTCATCATTGCTTATAGGTTTTCCTCCTAACGCAGCAAAGATGTTCTTGTTTCTCAAGCGGGTTGTAATGGCATTATCATCGAAGAATAATCCTTGTGTTCTGTAATATTGTGGAAATTCAAACAGTTTTTGCCCGAGAGAATCAGTACGTGCAAGAGCATAAGATCTCAGCACTGTCATCTCTCTGCTTACTTTCAGGGCTTTTGCATCGACAACGGCAGCCTCCTTGAATTTTCCTTCTCTGATAAGCTGTTCCATTTCCATTTCTGCATGGAACTGTTCGTTTGTGTTACCTATCAATATAGTTCCCAAAAATAACAAGAGTAGAATAACGAGGTTTACATTCAGTTTGGGAATTAGTTTCTTTGTTATTAAATTATACGGAATAAATCTGAAACAGATAGATATTATCAGATATAGGACGAAAATAAGCGGACCAATCCATACCCAGGGACCGAAATTGAAATTACCGGAATATATTCCTTGATCAAAATGAGTGAAAAGACCCAGCATAAGACAAAATGGCAGAAATGACATGGAATATAATGAGCCTTTCCATTTCGTGATAAAGTTTAGTGCTGT
>CAZKSK010000325.1:0-3007 GCA_964555225.1 uncultured Bacteroides sp. | reverse complement strand
TCTGAGGTAATAAAAATTAATGTATTATCGCGTAATCCACTTTCTTCCAATGCTGATGTCACTTTTCCAATACTTTTATCTACTTCTTCCAACATTTCAGCATACGCCCTTCGATATTGACTTTCAGGTAGTGGCCCATATTTGGTATCGTGCCATATTTTTCCAGGAGTTCGGAGAGGAGGGTCGTTTGGTCCCTGAAAAGGAAAATGGACAGCTATGTGAGATATAAAAAGAAAGAATGGATGGTTTCTATTTTTTTTGATAAAATCAGTAGAGTGTTTAGTGACCAAATCTGTTAGATAACCATCTTCTTCTTTTACAATATGATTGGTATACCAATCATATTCACCAATACGCGAAATATGAGTATAGTAATCCGGAGTATTATTACTTACAGTACTTTGATTGAATCCCTGTTCGTTCGGCCCAAATAATTCAACATGCCCCAGATGCCATTTCCCAAATACGCCACTTTGATAACCTTTCTCATGAAGCAATTCTGCAATTGTAATTTTTTCTAACGGCATACCTTCTTCTTTATTAAAACCAATTGCACTTTCAATACCAGAGCGTTGTTGGTATTGACCGGTCATCAAAGCTGCCCTAGTTGGGCTGCATACAGGGCCATTTGAATGAAAATCAGTAAACAACAATCCGTTTTTGGCAAGGTTATCTATATTAGGCGTATGGTGTACTTTATTCCCATAAATTCCCAGGTCACCATAACCTAAATCATCAATCACAATCAAAACAAAATTAGGTAGCTTTATTTCTTCAGATTTCCCAGACGCTAAGGTTCCGGTACTAAAAAGAACCATGCTTAATGCTACGAAAACAGAAGAAACAATTGATAAAAAAATATTTCTATTCATTCTATCATTAAAGGTTGATTACAAAAGCGAAAAGTTCTATTTTTTTATTATTTCCTGTAAAGAAGGCATTTTGAGACTATTCAATTCTTCAATCGGAATTTTTAGAACTTCAACCGTTTGTTTTGCTCCTGCAAAGGCTACCAGCAAGTATCCGTCATGTTCAATTACATGAGGATAATCGATATGGCGCCCACCAATTAAATATCCCATTTTATTAAAAACTAATCCATCATCACTTATGGCAATAGTAAGAGGATCACGTTTTTGGGGATTTGAATTAGAAACAATAACATATCTCCCATCCTTTAATCTTAAACCGCTGAACTTGGATGTTGCATCAGGAAAGTTTGTTCGAACAGGTCTTGTCCATGTATCCCCATTATCTTTTGAAAAAGCCCGAAAAAGAAAACCACTTCTTTTATTGTCTCTGAAGAATGCCACAAGATTATTATCAGGTAATAGCAACCAGTAAGGTTCTTCGGCGCGGACATCTTCATTAAGATAATTAATAATAGGTACAGATTTCCATTTGTCAAATTCCTTTGCGCCTCCTATTAGCATGTGTACATCTCCCACACTGTCTCGCCGAGACATCATCCATTCGCCATTAGGTAACATTTTGGGAGGAAAATTATTCATAGCATTATCATATACAAGGCCTTTATGTTGCCAACATCTATTTTTGTCAGATACCATTTCATATGCATGGAGTTGTAGTCCTTCTCCCCTATAATTAGGTGCATTGTATAGAGTGACTAGTGCAAGAAGCTTTTCGTCTCGAATCCAAAATCCACGGGCAATCCAGCCGAATCCATCGATAAATGGAGGATCTGTAAGATAACGTGGCTCAGTCCAGTCAATTCCATTTTTACTGGTAGAATAGGAAACCATTTGGCCAGGCCGATCATGTCCGGGACATATATTACGATGCTCTCTTGCAGTGAATTCTTCATGAGGTACTCCCGGACCGTCGCTCCACATTGCCCAATACTGTCCATCAAAATATGTAAGATAATTGTGCTGATTAGTTTTAGTGCCCCAGGCATATCTTACATCACTAATTACTGAATGAGTTGAAGAAATATGGGGAAGATTCGAAAAATTTATATCATGCGTATTTTCCGGAACCCAATCACCAGCAAGCATTATTGGAGATAAAGGATTTGATTTGCGATCAGGATAATTAATTGTTTGTCCATTACAAAAAAGGATGTTGCTCACAACTAATGCCAAAAGGACAAATAAAGTTACTATTCTATTATTCAAATTCATTTCTCTTAAAATTAATTTTGAAGGATTTCTCTTTATTCAACTGACATTTTTGACATATCTATTTTATCGAGCTCAGAAATATCAATTTTAATTACCTCAATCATTTGTTTAACAGAGCCAGCGAATGCCACCAATAAATATCCGTCATGCTCTATTACATGGGGATAATCGATATGCCGACCGCCTGTTAAGTAGCCTAATTTTGTAAAAACCATTCCGTCATCGCTTATCGCCAGCGTTAAGGGATCCCTTTTTTTAGGATTGGAATTAGAAACTAAAACATATCGCCCATCTTTTAAACGAATCCCATGAAATTTTGACCTGGCATCAGGGAAATTTGTCTGTACAGGTTGACTCCAGGTACGGCCGTTATCGATAGAAAAAGAGCGGTAAAGAAATCCACTTCCTCTATTATCCCGAAATAGAGCCATAAGGCTTTTCCCGTCTGGGAGAACCCACCAATACGGTTCTTCTGCGTCTAACTCAGTATTTGTGCCAAAAACAGGATAAGTTTCCCATTGGCTAATATTATCAACTCCTCCCACCATAAAATCAACTCCTCTGTCTTTATAATCAAAAGATCGGCGGGAAGTCAGCCATTCGCCAGAAGGAAGTTTTTTAGGTGTAAAATTATTGATGGCATTTTTGTGCACTAGTCCATAATCTTCCCATGATTTTGTATCGGAGTTCCAGCGAAAAGCTCTAAGTTCAAGGCTTGGGCCAAAAAAACCAGCTGCTTCATCCAAAGCTGCCAAAGCCAAAAGTTCACCGTCCCTTTGCCAAAATCCACGTGCTATCCATCTAAGACCTTCTGTTGTTCAGGTATTGTAATACGGTGAATCAGGGCCTGAATTTGCAGGGTA
>CAZKSK010000324.1:0-3014 GCA_964555225.1 uncultured Bacteroides sp. | reverse complement strand
ACTGACTGAGAAGGCAGTGAAAATCTTACCAAAGAGAGTGTCTAGAGAAAATGACGGTAGAAGTCCGGAAGCAATACTTGCTCTTACACCTTGATCGAATATTTTGAAAACAAGAACAAATACCATACCCAAGAAACCCCAAATGATAAAACGATATAGTAATCCAGCTTTACTAAAATAATTCTTTGTAGCTATTCTTGAAGCAACCATTTCGCCAAAGGTTGCAAGAATAGATGTTTTAATAAATCCCATTAAATAAGTAAACTTTGCGCTCGAGTTAACAATAAAATTTCTGGTTACAGGAATGATTAGTAAGCTAATGATTAAGCCAAATATAAAACTGAAAAAATAATCCCATTTATGCATATATTAACCTCCAACTATAAATTATAACATTTTTTTATAAAACTTAAATATAGCATTTTAAAACCTCACCAATTTAGTATAATCATTATGGTAGGAGAAAATGGAATAAGATGTAAGTGCTTTGAAATTATTATATAAGAAAACAAAAGAACGAAGATCATTAGTGTTGTAAAAAGGAATTTTTATTTTTCATAAATTGTTTAGTAAGCAAAAAAAATTTTCTATTTTTACTGAATCAGACAGAAATATAAAATAAATTCTTCAATAAAGTAGATTTTCATTTGTAGACCAGTTACTCATAATTATTAAAAAGAAAATAACCATATAAATATGAAATTACAAAATGATATTGATAAATGTAATCCGATGAGATATAATATGCAAAATATTATTTTCTAAAATTCAAGAAGGAGGTATTACTTTTGAAGAAAATATTTAGGATTTTTGTTTTACTATTTTTGGCATTTGGTTTCATAAGTTGTGGAGCAACTCAAACAACAGAAACACCTATTACAAATTTGCCAACTACTTTAGCCCCAACAACAGTTTCACCAACGTCTGAATCTCCTACCACGGTTGATAATGACCCAGTCTTTGTAGGAGTTGAAGATGTTTCATTCGAAGAAGGTACAGTTTATGACTTTTTAACTGGAATAAGTGTTACAGATGATATCGACCAAAACCTACTTGATGAAGTAGTTGTAAATTCTACAGGTTATGACAATATGACTCCTGGCGAATATACTATCTACTTATCTGTCGAGGATTCAGGTGGCAATGTGGTGAATGTGTCATACATAATCACGATTACTGAGCATATTTTAACAGATGAAGAAGAAGCAATGCTAGATATTAATGCCATAAACTTGGATGTTGACAATTTGGTTTTGCCAAGACTTGGCGAAAATGGGACTGCTTTCTATTGGAGTACTGACAATTCAAGAGTAATAACTGAAACAGGATTTGTAATGAAACCTCATGTTGGAGGAGAACCTGTATCAGTTAAACTTACTGTTGAGGCAAAAAACGGAGGTTTTATTACTACTTCCGATTTTAATTTGGTTGTTCAGCCATATCAAGAAAGTACTGTAACTAGCACAAGACAACTGGATTTTGAAGGGACATCTCCAGAATATGTAGTGACTAATCAGACAGGTTTGGATATTTTCTACGTTGATAATGGAACTGTCCCTTATATGGATGTTGAAACGTTTTTAAATATGGTTGATGGAGCTTTAGAATCATCAATTATTCAATACTCATACCCAGAAGAAGATGTTATGAGATTAGATTATGAGGTTGAATACTTAGATCTTGATGGTGTTACTATAATCACAGAACAATACTACGCCATAATAGATTTTACCGATAATACATTTACCGTTAATAACTTTGATTTCTTTGCCGGTTATATCGCATCGACGGAATCCGATTATGGTGAAGGTCTAAATTATGTAGATGCGTATTATGTTGATGGTCATGAGGTGGTTATTCCTTTAGGAGAATATAACTTTGATTTAATAATTCATGAAGAAGGTGAAAATTTATATTATTTGATGCCTCTATCTGTGATTAATCGTTTATTCATGAGTGACATTTATTATGACGTATACTATAATGGAGATAAACTCTGGGGTATTGATACCTTCGTTGTAAGTAGTGGAGATGATCCGGCTTTGATAACTCAAATTAGAACTAGCACATATAATTTGGAAGTGATGAGTTTTGATATGAAGTTGGCTACTTATAATTTCTTAGCTTTGACAATGGACTATTTTTATGGCCTTAAAGCAGATAAGGGTTTTGACACGTATTACGATATCCTTTATGAGTACGCTGAAACCATGATTATAGGCTCTGATAGAAATCTATATACTACAATTCAAGATTTGGCTTACGGTTTGGATGATTTGCATTCTTGGCATCAATTTTCAGGCTATTATGAAAAACCTGGATTTGCACCGCCAACTATCTATATTCAAGATTTAGGGCCGTCTAGCAGAAAATTCTATAGTTATCTTGATCAGATTGAAGCTGAATTATTGGCAAAATATGGTCAGGAGGACTACCCTCAAACCTACTCTATTATTGATTCCGAACAAAAAATAGCAGTAATACATATAACAGGATTCGATATAGACACTCCTGATGAGTTCAAGTCGATTTTGGAGAGTCTACCGAGTACTGTAACTGATGTAGTAGTTGATTTGGCATATAATACTGGTGGGAACATTGGAGCCGTTATGAGAATTTTTGGTTATATGACTGAACAACAATATACTTATCATTCTCAAAATCCAGCTGATGGATCTGCCGTAACTTATTTTATTGAAAGTGATTATGTTGCCTATGATTATAACTGGTATGTTCTTACTTCTGGAGTAACATTTAGCGCCGCTAACATGTTCGCATCAATGGCAAAGGAATTAGGCATTCCTGTAATAGGCCAAAAGTCAAGTGGTGGAGCTTCATCAATAGGCTTAATAATTCTACCAGAAGGGTCAGCAATATTTGTAAGCACAAACAATGTATTAAGCACTAGAATCGGCAACGAAATAGATGGCTATGACTATTTAAGTGTCGAATATGGAATCGATGTAGATTATGAATTAGTTGAAGTGTTAAATGACGATGATTTAATAACAATC
>CAZKSK010000323.1:0-3048 GCA_964555225.1 uncultured Bacteroides sp. | reverse complement strand
ATTTTGACAGACAACTGACTCTGGAAGAAGAACAGAAACAAGTTGAGAAAAAAACAAAGGCGAATGAACTTCCCACCTGAATTATCCATTGTAACGGTTAACTACCATGGACTAAAAGATACATGCGGGTTAATTGAAAGCCTGAAAAAAAACATTCATGCACTCACGTACGAAATAATTATTGTAGACAATGCTTCGCCGAATAATGAAGCATTGTTTATTCTTAAATTATATCCGGATGTCAAGGTTATTCCAAGTAAAAAAAATTTGGGATTTGCCGGAGGCAATAATTTAGGCATGAAGCAGGCGCAAGGCAAATACATCCTCCTGATCAATAACGATACCTATGTAGAAGAAGACAGCTTCTCTTTTTTAATCGACCGGCTCAATTCGAACGAAAAAATAGGAATGGTGTGTCCTTTAATCCGATATGCGGAAGGAAACCGCCCCATACAGTTTTTCGGGTATACACCATTAACCCCCATAACCTTGCGTAACAAAGGTTTATATCATGGAAGCGACATAAAAGATATTGATTTGAAAGCTCATATCACGCCCTATGCCCATGGCGCAGCCATGCTGTTCCGAAAAGATTTACTTGAAAAAGTTGGTTATATGCCGGAAATTTATTTCCTTTACTACGAAGAATTGGACTGGTCCGTACAAATCACGCGTGGCGGATATGAAATATGGGTGGAGCCGCAATGCACAATCTTTCACAAAGAAAGTAGAAGTACGGGAAAGGAAAGTCCGCTTCGTTGTTTTTATATGACACGAAACAGACTTCTGTTTGCAAAAAGGAATCGAAAAAGCATCCTTAGATTATTGGCATATATATACCAGATAATCATTGTTGCACCCGGGAACTGTATCCGTTATATAACAAAAAAGAGAATAGATTTAATAAGTGCCACCCTACAAGGTATTACAGCTTTCTTTCAGTTATAAATGAACATGAATTGGAGATTACTAATAACAATAGTCGATTGGCTTCTTTTTATTGAAGTTGCATTTACAGTCCTTTATCTGCTATTTTTCGCTATAGCTGCTTTATTTAAGCGTAGAGACCGTTTCCCGGAAACAAATAAGCAGAATCGCATATTGGTTTTGATTCCGGCCTATAAAGAAGATTATGTAATAGAAAACACGGTGAAAACCTTTCTGCAACAAAATTATCCTAAAAATTTGTACGATGTTACGGTTATTTCGGATCATATGAAAAATGAAACGAACCAACGATTATCACGGCTTCCCATTACATTATTAACCCCCAATTTCGAACGCAGCAGCAAGGCCTGGTCCCTTGATTACGCAATAAACAATTCGGGGAATTTCAAACGTTATGATATCGTTATTGTACTGGACGCTGACAATACAGTTGAATATGATTTTCTATACAGCATTAATAAAGCTTTTGAAGGAGGTTCTTTCATTATTCAGGCACACCGGATTTCAAAAAATCGCAATACGGAAACAGCTTTACTGGATGCTATTTTCGAAGAAGTAAATAATTCCATTTTCCGCCTGGGACATGTCTGTTGCGGTCTTTCAGCCGCATTGGTCGGTTCGGGTATTGCATACCCGTACCAATGGTTCCATGATCATGTGGGAAAAGCCAATACTTCCGGAGAAGATAAAGAATTCGAAGAAATGATTATGAAAGAAAACATTTTTGTAGATTATCTGAACGATGTATATGTATTCGATGAAAAAGTTCAAAATACGAATGAATTCAATCGGCAGCGACGTCGTTGGCTAGCTGCTCAATATCATTCTTTTATAACAAATTTTTACAATCTCCCCAAAGCTATCTGGACACGTAATTATGATTATGCGGATAAGATTCTGCAATGGGCCATGCTCCCACGCATCATTATGGTAGGTATCATTGGAATGATGAGTATACTTCTTCCTTTCTGGGATCTGGGAGAAACCGTAAAATGGTGGTTTTCGGGGCTTCTGCTGATTTTCGTTTTTGCCTTGGCTACACCGGATTATCTGGTAAGTAAAAATTTCAATAAAACGCTGTTATACAAAATACCTATCGTAGTTTTGGGAATGATGCTCAATGTTTTCCGCCTTCACGGATTAAAAAATAAATTTCTGCATGTCGAACACAAAGTGACCGACTTATGACAGAAATACTCATAAACGTTATCGAATGGATCGTATTTGTCATATGCGCCTGCTCCATCGGATATTTGTTCCTTTTTTCCGTAGCTTCGTTAAAAAGGAAAAAAATCCATCTGGAGCCCGTAGACAAACGACAACGTTTCCTCGTTGTATATCCTGCATATGCCGAAGATCGGGTAATTGTTTCTTCTGTCAAAACCTTCCTTAGACAAACCTATCCCCGAAATTTATATGAACTGGTTGTTATCTCGGACCATATGCAAAAAGGAACCGACGAGGAACTCGAACAGTTACCCATACGTGTTATCTACGCCGACTATAAAAACAGCTCAAAGGCAAAAGCATTAAAATTCGTCAAGAATTCATACGGTCCTGCCGATTTCGACAGCATTGTGATTCTTGATGCCGACAATACCGTGAAAACCGACTTTTTGGAACAAATTAATTGTGCCCGATATGCCGGGATGAAAGCCATTCAGGTCCATCGTACATCCAAAGCCCAAAATAGTGAAATCGGTTTATTGGATGCTATGAGCGAAGAAATCAACAATTCCATTTTCCGTGCCGGCCACATCACAGTCGGACTTTCTTCCGCTTTGATAGGCAGTGGCATGATTTTCGACTATCAGTGGTTTTACGGACATGTCGATAACTTGGCTACCACAGGAGAAGACAAGGAATTTGAAGCCATGTTACTCTATGAAAAAATCCATATCAATTATCTGGAGAATGTTTATGTTTATGATGAAAAAGTACAAAAAACCGATAATTTTAAAAACCAGCGTCGCCGTTGGCTGGCAGCGCAATATATTGCTCTCCGCAACATGAGTAGATTTTTACGCAGTGCCATTGCAAATGGCAATATAGATTATTGCGACAAAATAATCCAACATGCCCTGGTCCCCAGAATCATTA
>CAZKSK010000322.1:0-3050 GCA_964555225.1 uncultured Bacteroides sp. | reverse complement strand
AGCGAAGACACCTATCAGGCACTAAGCAAATATGCAATTAACCTGAATGAAGCTGCCCGAGAGGGTAAACTCGATCCGGTAATCGGACGTGATGAGGAAATAAGAAGAGTTCTTCAGATTTTAAGTAGGCGTACCAAAAACAATCCTATATTAATAGGTGAACCGGGTACGGGTAAAACTGCAATAGTAGAAGGTTTGGCTCACCGGATTCTAAGAGGAGATGTCCCTGAAAACTTAAAGAATAAAATCATCTATTCTTTAGATATGGGTGCACTAATTGCAGGTGCAAAATACAAAGGAGAATTTGAAGAGCGACTGAAATCCGTTATCAATGAAGTTATAAAATCAGACGGTAATGTAATTCTATTCATTGATGAAATCCATACTCTGGTCGGTGCGGGTAAAGGTGAAGGTGCCATGGATGCCGCTAATATTTTAAAACCGGCACTGGCACGTGGAGAGCTTCGTTCTATCGGTGCAACTACCTTGGATGAATATCAAAAGTATTTTGAAAAAGACAAAGCACTTGAGCGTCGGTTTCAAATGGTAATGGTCAATGAACCTGATGAAATGAATTCAATATCTATTCTGCGTGGATTAAAAGAACGTTATGAAAATCATCATAAGGTACGTATTCAGGATGATGCGATTATTGCTGCCGTACAGCTAAGCAATCGTTACATTACGGAAAGATTCTTACCGGATAAAGCCATCGACTTGATGGATGAAGCTGCAGCTAAATTACGTATGGAACGCGATTCTGTACCGGAAGAGCTTGATGAAATTTCACGACATCTAAAACAACTGGAAATTGAAAGAGAAGCAATCAAGCGTGAAAAAGATAATTTTAAACTTGAACAGCTCAATAAGGAGATTGCCGAATTAAAAGAACAAGAAAGTTCTATGAAAGCCAAATGGCAAAACGAAAAAAATTTGGTAAACAAAATTCAACAAAACAAACAAGAAATTGAGAATCTGAAATTTGAAGCGGACAAAGCTGAAAGAGAAGGTGATTACGGCAAAGTTGCTGAAATTCGATATGGTAAGTTAAATGCACTGAACGAAGAAATTGAAAAGATCCAAAGTGACTTAAAAAAGATGCAGGGAGCATCTGCTTTGATAAAAGAAGAAGTTACTCCGGAAGATATAGCCGACGTAGTTTCCAGATGGACAGGAATACCGGTGAGCAAAATGCTAAAAAGCGAACGCGAAAAATTACTTCATTTGGAGGATGAACTTCATAAACGGGTTATCGGACAAGATGAAGCGATCCAAGCTGTTGCAGATGCCGTACGGCGCAGCCGTGCAGGACTGCAGGACCCCAAACGTCCAATCGGTTCCTTCATATTTCTTGGTACTACCGGTGTCGGCAAAACAGAATTAGCCAAAGCCTTAGCTGAATATCTGTTCGATGATGAATCGCTCATGACTCGTATTGACATGAGTGAATATCAAGAAAAATTTTCCGTTTCGCGGCTTATCGGGGCGCCTCCGGGTTATGTAGGATATGATGAAGGAGGACAATTGACAGAAGCTGTAAGACGTAAACCCTATTCTGTTGTCTTATTCGATGAAATAGAAAAAGCACATCCCGATGTGTTCAATATTCTATTACAAGTACTAGATGATGGAAGATTGACCGATAATAAAGGACGTATAGTCAATTTCAAGAATACGATTATAATCATGACCTCCAATATAGGAAGCTCCTATATCCAAAGCCAATTTGAGAATATAAATGATCTTAACAGAAATCAGATTATCGAGGATACTAAAAAGGAAGTTATGAGTATGTTGAAGAAAACTATTCGACCGGAATTTTTGAATCGAATAGATGAAACGATCATGTTCTTGCCATTGGATAAAAGTCAGATAAAAGAAATTGTTAACTTGCAGATAAATGATGTACAAAAAAGATTGGCTGATAATAGAATTACACTAAAAATTACTGAACCAGCCATCGATTTTCTTGCATCAGCCGGTTATGATCCTGAATTTGGAGCAAGACCAGTGAAAAGAGCAGTTCAACATTATCTGTTAAACGACTTAAGTAAAAAACTTTTGGCGGAAGACATCGATAGAAGTAAACCGATAGTAGTCGATTCCTTTGGTAAAAGTCTTGTTTTTCACAATTAAAATAATGATTAAAAAATAAAAATGTAATTTAAATTTGCAAGCAAACAAAAAAAGATTAACTTTGCTGAAATAATTTTAAATTACATTTTTAAAAATTCAATAAATGAATTGGTAAATCTAATATAAACACAATATTAATTAATATGCGCAACAAAAACTATTCTATATAAAAACAATAGATAATATTCCAATTACATAAGCCAAATCAAAATAAAATTAGCAACATAAAAGTGATACTCATGAAGAAGAACAAAATCCAACATTATTTTATGGGATTAATCGGATTTATATTTTTTTTTCTTACAGCTTGTGAAAAAGAAAAAAACATAGTTTGTGACGCATTTAATAATAACTATAAATCAAGAAATCTAATTGTTATAATCAGTGATTTACATCTTGGAGCAGACCTCAGTTATGCAGAAATCAATAAAAATTTGACCGACCTTAAAACTTTCCTTGAAAAAATCAGAACATCCCATAGTGTTAAAGAACTCGTTATTGCAGGCGATCTACTTGATGAATGGTTTGTACCCGCTACTACAGACACATATGATGGCAAAGACCAATCTTCTTTTGTTAACCGGATAGCGAAAACAAACAATGAAATAATAGAAGAATTTAATCAAATCATTCAAGAAAGAAAAATTTTGGTTACTTATGTTCCCGGGAATCATGATATGGCAATATCAGCAAAAAATATTAATCTTATTCTTCCGGGGATAAATCAGGCTCGTGATGCAGAAGGTTTAGGTACTTATTCGCCTTCCGGATATCCTGACATTGCTATAGAACACGGACATCGATATAACATTATTGCTTCTCCGGATCCGATTTCGAATCAGGATATAGCAAAAGGTACTATATTGCCTGTCGGTTATTTTTTTACAAGACTCGCAGTACAGCATGTAATTCAA
>CAZKSK010000321.1:0-3053 GCA_964555225.1 uncultured Bacteroides sp. | reverse complement strand
TAAGTAATACAAGCTTGAAGTCCCAATAACACTACTCCACGTGGATTGGAATGTTTTCTTAAAATTGTATCCATTCTTTTTTGCCAATCAACAACCTCATTCAAGCTGCTACAATCCATACTTTCAATACTAATAGAATATTTACCATGTAGTTGTTCATATGTAGTTTCAAAACCATCAATAGTTTTTTGTACACAAGAATAGTCTGTCATATACGAACTAATGAACAATAATTCATAAGATGATTGAATAGAAAAATTCTGAACCTCTTTCGGTTCGTTTTTTTTTGTCATAGGAACTTTTGCGGTTGCGACAAAGGGGAAAACAATGCCCATTACAAAAAAAATAATATATTGAAATAAAGACCTCATATAAATTTTCCCTTAAATTACTTGACAAAAATAAAATAAGTTTTCCTAATCTCCCAAAGAATTATCGTAAATTTGTCCGCAAAAACAAGAATAATGCCAATTAATTATAAGATAGAATTAAATAAAAACCAATACAATGCAGTAGTTTATACAGATGGACCATCTCTTGTAATTGCAGGTGCCGGTTCTGGAAAAACGCGGGTTCTTACCTACAAAATAGCCTATTTATTGGAAGAAGGATACAAACCATGGTCAATTTTAGCACTTACTTTTACAAATAAAGCAGCTCGAGAAATGAGAACTCGAATTTCCAATAAAATAGGTCCAGAACAAACACAAGGGTTATGGATGGGAACTTTTCATTCTATTTTCTCTCGCATTTTACGTATTGAGGCAGAAGCGATCGGATTCAGTAACCATTTTACGATCTATGACGCAAGTGATTCTAAAAGTCTCATCAGATCTATAATTAAAGAAATGAATCTTGATGAAAAAATATATAAACCAGCTACCATACAAAATAGGATTTCACAAGCTAAAAACAGACTGATTTCGCCAGATTATTATGCAACAAACGGAGAAATTCAACAATGTGATTACAACGTAAAAATTCCTGCAACAAAAGATATTTACCGATTTTATTGGGAAAGATGTAAACAAGCGGATGCTCTTGATTTTGATGATTTATTGTTCTATACATATTTGTTATTTGAACGTAACCCCGAAATATGTAAAAAATACAGTGAACAATTCTGTTATGTACTTGTTGATGAATATCAAGATACAAATTATGCCCAACATCGTATAATTTGGCAGTTGACAAATAAAAATCAAAAAGTATGTGTAGTAGGTGATGATGCTCAAAGTATCTATTCTTTTCGCGGTGCCAATATAGACAACATTCTAAATTTTACATCTCAATACAAAAATGCCAAACTTTTTAAATTAGAACAAAATTATCGTTCAACACAAACTATTGTAAATGCAGCTAATAGTCTTATTAAAAAAAATAATAAACAAATAAAAAAAGATGTATTCAGTGAAAAGGAAAAAGGAGAACCTTTAGGCGTCTTCAGTGCCTATTCTGATGTGGAGGAAGGAGATATTATCATAAATAAAATAGTTGAACTATATAAAAATCATAACTATACATATAATGACTTTGCCATCCTGTATAGAACTAATGCTCAAAGCCGTATATTTGAAGAAGCTCTCCGTAAACAAAATCTGCCATATTGCATTTATGGAGGTTTATCTTTTTACCAAAGAAAAGAAATCAAAGATGTAATTTCATATTTCCGACTTGCCGTGAATCCAAACGACGAAGAAGCATTTAAACGTATCATTAATTATCCGGCACGAGGAATAGGAAATACTACCATTAATAAAATTATAAAAGCTGCTACGGATAACCATATCAGTCTATGGAATGTAATTAATAATCCCGACACATATAATCTTTCCATTAATAAAGGGACGAAAGATAAATTAAAAAAATTTCATGATTTGATAACTATTTTTGTTTTGGCAGCTTCAGAAAAAGATGCTTTTGAAATAGGACAGGATCTGATAAAACAATCAGGAATGATAAATGAAATATACCAAGATCGTACACCTGAAAGTCTTAGTAGGCAAGAAAATATAGAAGAACTTTTGAACGGAATAAGTGATTTCTGCAATAACAGACGTGAAGAAGGAGATGAAGAACATTCAAAACTTACAGACTATCTGTCAGAGGTATCTTTACTCACCGATCAAGATGATAAAAAAAATGAAGATGGAGAAAAAATAACCTTAATGACAATACATTCAGCTAAAGGTTTGGAATTTAAAACTGTATTTGTTGTTGGACTGGAAGAAAATCTTTTTCCAAGTCCAATGTCATATGATTCCATGCATCAACTCGAAGAAGAGCGTCGCCTGTTTTATGTAGCCATAACACGAGCCGAAGAAAATTGTTTCTTAAGTTTTTCCCGTAGCCGCTATAAATTCGGAAAAATGGAATTTAGTAATCCCAGCCGATTTTTAAATGATATAGACATCCATTATTTAAAATTACCTAAAGACAATTCTTTAATTACAAAAAATAATCCGGATTTCTTTGATGAGAATAAGAATATAACCTATTCGGATAGTCAATCTAATCTTTATAGGAAATATCAAAAAGAAAAACAGGAAGAGCCGATACGTAACTGGGAACATTTTCAAGAAAGTCATCGCCAAACCCAACCAACCATGAATGTCAATAAGACTTTAAAAAAGATCAGCACTCTTTCGCAAACACCCGCAAAAAATACTTTTGAAGCAACAAATATAAAATTAGGACAAATCATACAACACGAACGTTTTGGGATGGGAGAGATTATCAAAATTGAAGGAACAGGAGATAATTGTAAGGCAACTGTTCAATTCCAAAATTCAGGAACAAAACAGTTATTACTTAAATTTGCAAGATTTAAAATAATAAATAATACAACAAATAATGATTAATATAGAAATAGTTCCATCACCATGTTATGTTATTGACGAAGCATTACTACGTCAAAATCTAAGCCAGATAAAATATGTAGCTGATAAATCGGGTGCTGAAATCATTTTGGCCTTTAAAGCTTTTGCCATGTGGAAAACCTTTCCTATATTTCGTGAATATATCCGTCACACTACGGCAAGTTCACTTTACGA
>CAZKSK010000320.1:0-3055 GCA_964555225.1 uncultured Bacteroides sp. | reverse complement strand
TATCAGTGGTAAAGTATCCAGTCGTACTCAATTGATTGTTGTTTCGGCTACAGCCATACTATTTACCTTAATAGCTATCTTTACTCCGAAAGAAATCACTGTATCTATGCCGGGATTTAGTGTAACCAATGGATTCAGTATGGCAAGTGTTCCGGTTAGTGCCTTATTTTTGGTTCTTTGCGGACTTTGTACTTCCGTAATGTGGGGTGGTATATTTAACTTGGCAGTTGAAGGATTAGGTAAATACACGGCTCAGGCTTCCGGTATTTTTATGATGATGGTTGTTGGAGGTGGAATATTCCCTGTCGTTCAACAGTTTATTTCCGATGCTTACGGATATATGACCAGCTATTGGCTTATCATTGCTTTGTTAGCTTACCTTTTATATTATGGATTGGTAGGTTGCAAGAATGTGAATAAAGATATTCCAGTTGACTAATTAATTAATAAAGTATTAACTATAAATTTATAAAGCTATGTTTATAGAAGATGTCAGATCTCGCTTTAAGAAGCACTTTAATGGAGAGGAAGGTTCTGTATATGCCTCACCGGGTCGCATTAACCTTATCGGAGAACACACCGACTACAACGGGGGCTTCGTATTTCCCGGAGCAGTAGATAAAGGAATGATTGCGGAGATTAAACCTAATGGAACCAACAAAGTAAGAGCATATTCCATTGATTTGAAAGATTACGTGGAATTCGGCTTAAATGAAGAAGATAAACCTCATGCAAGTTGGGCTCGATATATTTTCGGAGTTTGCCGCGAAATGATAAAAAGAGGCGTAGAAGTCAAGGGCTTTAATACAGCTTTTTCCGGTGATGTTCCTTTAGGTGCAGGAATGTCTTCCTCTGCAGCTTTGGAAAGCACATACGCATTTGCTCTTAATGAGCTATTCGGAGACAACAAGATTGATAAGTTCGAATTGGCAAAAGTAGGCCAGGCAACTGAGCATAACTATTGCGGTGTCAATTGCGGTATTATGGATCAATTTGCTTCTATTTTCGGAAAAAAAGACCAGTTAATTCGTTTGGACTGCCGTTCTTTGGAATATAAATATTATCCGTTCCATCCAAAAGGTTATAAATTGGTTTTAATCGACTCCGTTGTAAAACACGAATTGGCTTCATCAGCATACAATAAACGTCGTCAAAGTTGTGAAAACGTTGTAAAAGCTATTCAAACAAACCATCCGGAGGTGGAATTTCTACGTGATGCCAATATGGAAATGCTGACCGAAGTAAAAGAAAAAGTTTCTAAAGAAGATTATATGCGGGCAGAATACGTTATTGAAGAAATACAACGTGTTCTTGACGTTTGTGATGCTTTGGAAAAAGACGACTATGATACTGTAGGTGAAAAAATGTACGCTACCCACGAAGGTATGAGCAAACTATACGAAGTAAGTTGCGAAGAGCTTGATTTCTTAAATGAAGTTGCCAAAGAATGTGGAGTAACCGGTTCTCGCGTAATGGGTGGTGGCTTCGGAGGTTGCACCATTAATTTAGTAAAAGAAGAATTATATAATCTTTTTATCGAGAAAGCTAAAGAAGAATTCAAAACTAAATTTGGTAAATATCCGAAAGTTTATGATGTAATTATAAGCGATGGCGCTCGCAAATTGATCTAGCCATTCTTTTCAACATAAAAAAAGGAGAAATTCTATTTGGATTTCTCCTTTTTTTATAATTATACACCAAGGCGTTAATTAATTGAAATACATGATATAACTAAAAAGTGTAAAAAAGACACTTTTATGTTGCATAACATAAAAAACTTGATACCACTATAATATTATTAGTGTTATTTTTACACACAAAAGTAATACTTAAATTATAAGTCCATGAAAAAAACAATCATCCTGTCTGCAATGGCACTAATGGCGTTTTGTGCCTGCAATTCAAAAACACAGCAAGCAGTAAGTAAGGAAACTCTTTCCGGACTGAATCCGGCTAATTTCGAATCAACTGTAAATGGTAAAAAAACAGAATTGTTCACACTTAAAAATGAAAAGGGTATGGAAGTTTGTATCACAAACTTCGGAGGTCGTATCGTTTCTATTATGGTACCGGATAAAAACGGTAAAATGAAAGATGTTGTACTGGGATTTGACTCAGTGGCCGACTACGTGAACAAGCCCAGCGACTTTGGTGCCTCAATAGGCAGATATGCAAATAGAATAGGAAAAGCTCAAATGGTTATTGATGGAGACACCATAAAACTACTGAAAAACGATAAACAAAATTGTCTTCATGGCGGGCCCAAAGGATGGCAATACCAAGTTTATGAAGGAAAACAATTGGATAAGCAAACATTGGAACTGACAATGAAATCACCTGACGGTGATCAGAACTTCCCGGGCAATGTAACAGCTATAGTAACATATAAACTCACAAATGATAATGCTATAGATATTCAATATAAAGCTACTACCGATAAAAAGACAGTTATCAATATGACAAATCACTCCTACTTTAATCTAAATGGAGATCCCAATATTGTCATTACAAATAATCAACTTTACGTGAATGCCTCCAATTTCACTCCGATAGATATGACATTAATTCCTACAGGTAAAATTATCCCGGTTAGTGGAACTCCTTTGGATTTCACAAAATCCAAGACTATAGGAACTGATATAAACAAAGATTATGATCAACTGAAATTTGCTAACGGTTATGATTTTAACTGGGTACTCGATACAAAAGGCAGCGACAAAGTCTTAGCAGCTAAACTGGTAAGTCCGATAAGTGGAATTTCTTTGGAAGTGTATACCAATGAACCGGGTATTCAAGTTTATACGGGAAATTTCCTAAGTGGATTTGTAAAAGGAAAGAAAGGTATTGCATATAAACAACGCGCTGCGGTTTGTCTGGAATCACAACATTTTCCAGATAGTCCCAATAAACCGGATTTCCCGTCTGTTATTTTGGAACCGGGACAGACTTACTACAGTCACTGTATTTTTAAATTTGGAGTAGAAAAATAATAATATAAATAAAAATGGATTGGACATCAAATCAATTTATTTGGCTGGACTGGTTAGTCATAGCT
>CAZKSK010000319.1:395-3056 GCA_964555225.1 uncultured Bacteroides sp. | reverse complement strand
TATTGGCCTCAAAGATAACAATTATTGAATTATATAGTTGAAAACACAACGTTTTTAACCATAACTAACTACTTACTGGCTTTTATGGCCCGAATCACCGCCGAATTGAACCCTGCATGTTCCAATTCATTAATTCCCTTAATAGTTATTCCACCCGGAGTACAAACTTTATCAATTTCTACACTTGGATGAGTATCATTATTTAAAATCAGTTCGGCGGCTCCTTTAACACTTTGAGCCACCATCTTCTGTGCATCTTTAGGATAAACGCCCATCTCTATCCCTGCTTGCATAGCTGCCTGAATATATTTTAAAACATAAGCTATGCCACAACTGGTAAGAGCTGTGGTAGCCGCTAGCTTCTGTTCCGGAATAAGCATAGCCAAACCCATCTCATTAAAGATATTCAGCATTTGCTGTTCTTGTTCTGCAGAAGTATTCTTACTTGCTATTAAGGTCATACTTGCAAGTTGACTAATTGCAGTATTAGGTATCACTCGAAACATAGAGATTTTTACTCCTGCATATTCCTCCAACTTATCAAAACTAACTCCTGCTGCTACACTTACCAATACCTGATCTTCACGTAAATTTAAAGATTGAACAACTTCCTGCATCAGCCAAGGTTTTACACATACAATTACACAATCTGCGGTTTGAGCCGCTTCATAATTACTATGAGTAACCTGAACAGCCGGAAAATCTTTTTTTAATGAATCCAGTTTCCCCTGACTCGGATTAGATACGGTAATATCCGTCATAGCTACCTGAGTTCCTTGTGCCATCCCTCTGGCAATAGCGCCACCCATGTTCCCTGCTCCGATAATAGCGATTTTCATAAATTCCTCCTAAATCTTTTAAATAACCTTTTTAAATCTTTCCAGAAAATCTTCTGCTTCAATTTTGCTCAAGCACAGTGGAGGAAGAAGACGAATTACATTAGTACCACTTACACCGGTAAATACCTTCTGTTCAAAAAGGAGTTTAGAACGAATTTCTTTTATAGGTTGTTCAAACTCAAGTCCAATCATTAGACCTTCTCCTCTCACCTCTTTTATCTGAGGCAATTTCTTTAATTCATCCATCAAAAAAGCACCAACCTTGGCCGCATTTTCTATCAAATGTTCTTCTTCCATAACATCCAAAACAGCCAAAGCTGCAGTACAAGCCAAATGATTGCCACCAAAAGTTGTCCCTAACTGACCGTATACCGGAGTGAACTTTGGGCTAATCAAAACGGCAGCCATTGGAAATCCATTACCGATTCCTTTTGCTACTGTTATTAAATCAGGACGAATACCGGCATACTGATGAGCAAAAAACTTCCCACTACGACCATATCCACTTTGTATTTCATCCAGAATTAAGACCGTATTATATTTATCACATTCACTTCGAAGCAATTTAAAAAATTCAGGAGTAGGTAACTGAATACCCCCCACGCCTTGTATACCTTCAATGATAACAGCACAAACATCCCCTTTAGAAATTTCCGCTTTGAAGGTTTCTGCATCATTCAATGGTAAATAATGGACATGACCGCCATCATTAATGGGAGCAATGATTTTTGGATTATTCGTTGCTTCAACGGCCAAAGACGTTCGACCATGAAAAGATTTAGAAAAGGAAATGATACGAGTGCGTCCATTATAGAACGAAGATAATTTCAAAGCATTTTCATTTGCTTCGGCTCCTGAATTGATAAGAAATAATGAATAGTCGTCATAACCACAAACCTTACCTAGTCGTCGAGCCAACTCCTTTTGCAAAGGATTAATTACAGAATTTGAATAAAATCCTAATTTAGCCACTTGCTTACTGATCATCTCCACATAATGGGGATGGGCATGCCCTATACTGATGACGGCATGGCCGCCATATAAATCCAAATAGTCCGTTCCTTCTTCATCCCAGACATGGCAACCTTTACCCTTCACAATGGATACTGGGAAAAGAGAATACACCTCAAATAAATTCATATATTCAAAATATTTTAATCAATATATAAAGAATGATTTTCAAAACATCTCTAATACAAGCTTTTAACTTTAATAAAATCTTTTCTGTATTCTATTTAGTTTAAAAAGCAGTAGATTTCAAATTCAATCCAGTAGTTTCTTTTAACCCGAACATCAAATTCATATTTTCTACAGCTTGTCCGCTAGCCCCTTTCAAAAGATTATCGATACAACTCACCACTAATAAATGATCATTATGTCTTTCTAAATGAATTAAACATTTATTAGTATTGACGACCTGTTTCAGATCCAGATTTTTTTCGGTGAAATATACAAAAGGTTCATTCATATAATAATCTTGATACATTTTTTCAAGATTCTCTTGAGATTCACCTATTTTTATAACAGAAGTTGCAAAAATACCTCTCGGAAAATCTCCACGATAAGGAATAAAAACAAGATCTCCTTGAAAATCGGGTTGCAATTGACACAAAGATTGCACAATTTCCGGAATATGTTGATGCACAAACGGTTTATAAATAGACATATTATTATCTCGCCAACTGAAATGACTTGTTGCACCGGGTCTTACTCCAGCACCGGTACTTCCGGTAATAGCATTTATATTTACCTCATCGGGAAGTAATCCGTTCTTTGCTAGCGGTAATAAACTTAGCTGAATACAAGTTGCAAAACAACCGGG
>CAZKSK010000319.1:0-385 GCA_964555225.1 uncultured Bacteroides sp. | reverse complement strand
TCACGATTCAACTCCGGCAAACCATATACAAAATCATGTTCAGGAGACGCCCAACGATAATCCATGGAAAGGTCAATAATCTTTACCTGAGTTGGAAAATCATGACTATCCAAAAATTTCTTCGTATCACCATGAGCTGTACAGAAAAAGATTACATCTACACTATCTAATGGTATCTCATCCGTAAAAACTAAATCGGTATCACCAATCAATCCTTCATGAACATCAGATATCTTATTCCCGGCATTACTTTTACTATTGACAAACCCTATTTCCACATCAGGATGGTTTATCAGCAATCGTAAAAGCTCTCCCGCCGTATATCCAGCTCCTCCTATAATTCCGACTTTTATCATTCTTACTCCTCTACTTCATTCAATTCATC
>CAZKSK010000318.1:0-3077 GCA_964555225.1 uncultured Bacteroides sp. | reverse complement strand
AGAGTTGTTTTTAACGACAGGTGATAAAGTCTATAAAGATTATGTTCTTTCACAACAGGATTTTATAGTTTCTCATATTCAACAGTGTGGTTGGTATATAGGTAGATTTGAAAAAAAAGTAGCAAATAAAAATTTTACCAAAGCTATCAAAATGGCTCTCTTTCAAGTTAGGGATCTTTATGATAAATTTTCTATAGAGTCACCATATGGAGTAACACCTTATCATGGTAATATGGCTACCGGATCCTGGGATGTACAAAGTTTGGGATTTATGTATTGTTTCTTGCAAGATTCATATCCTGATATTTTTAAACCAGATTATATATATAATTCGATAAATTTTATTTTAGGATGTCATCCTGGATCTAATACATCTTCTTTTGTTACAGGCGTAGGTTCTCAAACAATGACGGCTGCTTACGGAGCTAACCGGGCAGATTTTTCGTATATACCCGGAGGTGTTTCCCCCGGTACAGTTTTGATACGTCCCGACCTACCGCAATTATATGATTATCCTTATCTTTGGCAGGAAGGAGAGTATTGTATGGGTGGCGAGGCTTCTTATTATATGTATATGGTTTTAGCTGCAAAGAAAATTCTTAATCCTTAATATAATGGAACTATGAAAAGGTTATGTTTTATTTTTGTTATGCTACTGTGTATGTCCTTTCATGCAGTAGCTGGAAATTATCAAAATTTTAAGGTGTCAGTTTACGTATGGGCCAGAGATGTTGTTAAAATGGAAAATCCACATTGGTTGGATTCAACCTGGACCGCTATTACTCAGCAAGTAAAAATTGACAAAGTGTATTTGGAGACGCACCGTGATATGGTTATGGTGCCGGCTTCTACGATTGAAAAAGTAAAGAAATTTTTCTTAAAAAGAGGGGTTGAAGTTGCCGGAGGCATTACTTTTACAGTAAACGAGTCCAATAATTTTGAAACGTTTTCGTATGCGAATCCCGAACATCGTAAGAAAGTACAGGAAATAGCAGAATTTACAGCTAAACATTTTGACGAATTTATTCTTGACGATTTTTTCTTTACAGATACGAAGTCAGATTTTGATATAAAGGCTAAAGGTACGAAGAGCTGGACTGATTATCGTTTGGATTTGATGACGGAAGCCGGGAAAAATTTGGTTCTGGCTCCGGCAAAACGTGTAAATCCTAAGGTAAAGGTAATTATTAAATATCCTAATTGGTATGATCATTTTCAAGGATTAGGTTTTGATTTGGAACATGGACCTCAAATATTCGATGGAATATGGACAGGTACAGAAACCCGAAACCCGGCAACTAATCAGCATTTACAGAATTATCTTAGTTATAATATTATCCGTTTTTTTGAACATCTTCGTCCCGGACATAATGGAGGTGGCTGGGTCGATTCAGGAGGGATTGATATGGGTTTTGATCGTTATGCAGAGCAGTTATGGTTAACGATGTTTGCAAAAGCTCCTGAGATGATTCTCTTTAATTATTCGCAACTTCTTGACATAAAGATTAATCCTCGATTTCGTACTCCTTGGCAGGGACAAGGAACAAGTTTTGATTTTGATACGATGATGAAACCTATTCTTGTAAAAGGAAAAACTGTCCAACCTACAACAATTGCTCGTGCGGCCGGATTGACTTTTGAGACCATAGATCGTTTTATGGGAAAACTTGGGAATCCAATAGGAATTAAATCATATAAACCTTTTAATTCGTTAGGAGATGATTTTTTACAGAATTATCTCGGAATGCTTGGCCTTCCGATGGATATGTATCCTGCTTTTCCTACAGACTGCCAAACGGTTCTTCTTACAGAACAAGCAAAATCTGATCCTATGATCATTAATAAGATGAAAGCTCAGTTGGAAAAAGGAGGTGATGTGGTAATAACTTCAAGCTTATTAAAAGCCATTCCTGAAAGAATTGCAGAAATTGCCGAATTGAGATGTACCGATTTAAAGGCTATAGTAAATGATTTTGGCATGTTCGGAACAACAAAAAAAGATATATTAATACCTCAAATTCGTTATCAAACTAATGACACCTGGGAAACAATTAGTGCCGGGCGACCTTTAAAAGGAGGAGTGAGCGGTTATCCTATTATGCTTCGTTCTCCGTATTCAAAAGGCAGCTTGTATGTTTTAACCATTCCGGATGATATGGGTAATTTGTATGATTTTCCGGAAGGTGCATTGAATGTAATCAGAAAAACGATGAGTAAAGATTTGGATTTATATATTAAAGGACCTTCAAAGGTGGGACTATTTATGTATGATAACCGTACATTTATTGTAGAATCATTTAATGATGAACCGGTAAATATTCAAATCAGGGCAAAAAAAAATATAGTAAGTTTGAAAAACTTGCTGGATAATAATGTTTTATCTCCTGAGAAAGTACAATCATCTACCTATATGTCGGATTGGAGGAGATACAAAGATGAAGAAAATAGTTTTATGATTACACTCAAACCTCATTCATATCAAGTTTTCTCATATTAATTATTAAATGATATATTATGAAATATAAATATAAAAAAATAGCAGGATTATTCTTAATAGGATTGTTCTGTAGTATGGGGTTGTCAGCACAAAATTTTCAGCTACAACCAACGGGATATTTTATGAATTATGGAATTAATGTAATGGCATTTGATGATATATATCCGGAAGGTCATCAAGGAGGTGTCAGTCTTATTATGAATGGGAAACGTTTAGCTACAAATGGTGATATTCGTTTAGAAGCGACGCCGGGTCAGTGGCAACCTGTTTCAAAACAGTTAACCAGAAAAATGGATTTAGCTTCCAATCAAATTGTTACCGATTTGTGTTATCCTGATTCTGCACGTCATTTGAAAGGATTTAATCCAATGATTTACCCGGATCTTCAGCTAAAATATACGGTAACGGTGAAAGGCACTGAAAAAGGTGTGATTATTACAGTTGATTTGGATCGTCCTATTCCGGAAAAATATAAAGGAAAGGTAGGGTTTAATATGGAATTGTTCCCAGGAGAAATGTTTGGTGAATCCTGGATTATGGATGGTACTACAGGAATATTTCCTCGTCAACCTAACGGACC